>NZ_KV818451.1:0-233 GCF_001814945.1 Corynebacterium sp. HMSC066C02
TGGTCACTGCCCGAAGGCCACATTAAATCCGGCCTGCGTGCTATCCACCGGCTGGGTAGCCTGCCGAAAGTCAAAGCCATACAAGACACCCACTGCCTGCTCGACATTGAATCCCTCATTGCTATTGATCAACCCATGTCAGCACTGACAGCCCTAACAAAAGAAACCCTTGAGTTCATCGACACTATCCTCGCTGACTTTTTTACCCCTTCTAAACCGAATCAGGCTTTTCC
>NZ_KV818452.1:0-157354 GCF_001814945.1 Corynebacterium sp. HMSC066C02
ACAGTGACCTTATCCGTCACCACAGAAGCATCTGGCGCCGGAGTCTCTTCGGAACCGTTGTCGTCCTTGCCCTTTTCGTGGCCGTTAACCGGAACTTCAACATCAACCTTGCCGTCCGGCAGATCCGGATCCGTAATGGTCACCGTGATCGGGCCGTCAACGTCGGTACCCGGAGTGACGATGACCTTGCCGTCCTCGTCAATCTCGACCGGGACGTCCTTACCATCCTCATCCTTAGCAGAGATCTTGGTGTCATCATCCGGGTTGGTGACCTTGACACCAGTGTCCTGCGGATCATTCGACGGATCGACCGGCTTCACATCACCATCAACGGTGGTCTTCTTGGATTCCGGAGCATCCGGCTTCTCAACCGTGACCTTGGCCTCGATGGTCTCGCGGGAACCATCCGGGTAGGTCACGACGACCGGAATCGTGTAGTCGCCAGGCTTCGCATCCTTTGGCGGCTCGACCTCGATCGAGCCATCCGGGTTAACCGTGATCCACTCCGGCTTGTCGACCTTGTTGCCCTCCGGATCAGTCACCTGACCGCCCGGCTCGAAGGTGGTTCCTTCCGGAATCTCCTGGCCGTCCTTGTCCTTCGGAGCATCCACTGTGGTCTTCTTACCGGCAGGAACAGTAGCGTCCTCGTACTGCGGCTCAAATTCACCGTTCTGGCGAACCTTATCCACCGCAATGAAGGAATCCTGACCAACCACGACATCGTAAGCATTCACCAGCTGTGCGACATAGGTGCCCGGGTTATTGAAATCTTCGGGAGCCAGGGAGCAGTTTGCTGCGTCCGCTAGGGTGTCGACCGCGCAGTCTTCACCAATCTGCTTACCGTCCGGACCAATCCAGCGGATCTTGTTGTTACCGGAGAACGGCAGCGCGCCCGTCAACTTGATGTTCGCCGGCTCAAGGTTGTTGATGCCTTCCGGAAGGTCTGCCGGGTTGAGGAAGGAATCGTAATTAACGATGTCCAAATTAACGATGTCGGCCTGAACCTCAGCGAAGTTGATGTTGTACCAACGGTGGTTGGTAAAACTTGCAATGCCAACTGCGCCGTCGGAGTTCGGGTTCTCACCCGAGTTGGCATTTACACTTTGGAAGACAGGCGTGGGGAAGCCGCTGAAGGAGTTGAGGACCTTACCGTCCTTCTCAGCCCAGATGTACGTGTAATCCTTCATACGACGTCCGATGTCATCGCCCATGCGGATCGTGTAACGGCCATCCGCATTGGTTTCGGCACCAACGGTCTTAAGGATCGGCTCCTTGCCGTTAGCTCGCATGTTTTCGATCATGCTCTTCGTGGCGGCAGCCTGCTCACGGTATGGCTTATCGGCAATGGCTAGACGCTCGAATTCGGCAACACCCTCGTCGGAAAGCACAGAGGCGTAGACCTTTGCACCCTCGATCGGCTGATCGCCCTTCCACCAGTAGAGCGGACCGGTCTCATTACGGTCAGGTCCGCCTTCAGCGTCAGACCACACGCGACCAAAGTAAGAGAAACGCGGAGCCTTAGTGCCGGAAGGCTGGGCCCAACCTTCCTCATCCATGGAAAAGTCCGGGCTCACCATGTAGGACTTCTCGTCAACACTCGGCGCGCGCTCTTCCAAGAAGACACCGGTACGCTGCATGTTGTAGTTCTCAAAGTAGAACGCGCCGTTTGCGGTGCCCTGGGTGACCGGCGCCCACGCACCGGGCACACCGCCACCAGCTTGGCGAACGTAAGTCAGGTCGTTGCCGGTTTCCTCGTTCTTCAGCGGAGAATCGACCCAAATGCGGTATTCCTGACCACGGAGTGCGCGGAAGAGGTGCGGCTTGCCGTTCGCATCGACGAAAGAGTACTCACCACCCGGAACCTCGCTGTCCGGGTGGGAAAGCAGGTTGCCATCCTCGCCCTTCGCACGAAGATCAAACACGTAGTTACCGCTGGAGCTGCCAAGCTGGTGAGACTTCGTGGAGAAAATCGGCGAAATCGTGCCGTCACGATCCTTGAACTGCATGTAAACGGTGGCGTCGTTGATGCCCATAGTCCCCTTGAGGGAACTCGACGCACTCGTTTCTTTCAGGCCGACAACACCAGAGAGCGTAGCCAGCGCGTTGGTCATATCAAAGCGACTACCGATGTAACCGTTGGCGATACCATCCGCTTCAATAATCTTGGTCGGATCCGTAACCGGAGTAGCAGCAACCGTGCCCGAAGTCTGAGCCTGAGCTTCTGCTGCAGACTGCGGGGAAACAACTGGGTGTACAAACGGCGCCACCAGCGCCACGGAGAGAGCAGCGGCAGCAATGGTAGTGCCGCGACGGCGCACAGCAGTACTCTTAATTTCCTTCTTGTTCATACCAAGAAGTCCTTTCCTTAAGTCTTGAAAGAGTGATCACGCTAGGGAGACGTGACCGCGCAAGGGATAAAACCGGCTTACGCAACCGAGAGCAGCTCATTTCAGACACCTTGGAAGAAGGTCAGAGGTCCCAAAGGTCTATGAACAAACTCGCTTCCAATGTTAGCCCCATTCACGAATTAAAGAAACCGTACGGCATCCTGAAAATTTCATGAACGGAGCTTTCTGTCGTCGACCAGAAAAAGCACATGTTTGACCTGCTCTTTTCAAACAACTGCGACACGCGGCTGCAGTTGTTGAATAGATCACATTGTCACTTTGGCAACATTTGCCCCAGGAATGCACTCCTAACGGGGGTGTTTTATACAAGGCTGTGCCAGGTGGGATTGCGGGAGGCGCCGCCAAGCAGGGCATATTGAGCGCACAAATGTTGTCACAGAAACACAAACCGCCCCGCTCTCCCCGTATCGTGCATATCGACAATTGTGTCCACGATACTGTGGGAGAAACGAGGCGGTGGTTGTTGCACTGTTTCTACGGAACGCCGTCGCCGTTAGGCAGTTCCTAAGGTTGGTTTATCTTGGACCGGCCTGCGCCTTACTGGTCTTGCATGACGTCGTGGCGCACGATGGTCTGGTCGCGGCCGGGGCCAACACCGATGTAGGAGATGCGGCAGCCCGAGAGTTCCTCCAGGCGCAGGACGTAATCCTGAGCCTTCTGCGGGAGCTCCTCGAAGGTCTGGCAGCCAGTGATGTCCTCGTCCCAGGCCGGCATGGTCTCAAAGATGGGCTCGGCGTGGTGGAACTCAGACTGGGTCAGCGGCATCTCGTCGTAACGCTTGCCATCAACGTCATAAGCCACACAGATAGGAATCTCACCGATGCCGGTGAGCACATCCAACTTGGTCAGGAAGTAATCCGTGAAGCCGTTGACGCGGGTGGCATAGCGGGCGATAACAGAGTCGTACCAGCCGCAGCGGCGCTTGCGGCCAGTGTTGACGCCGATTTCGCCGCCGGTGGTCTGCAGGTACTCGCCCCACTTGTCGAAAAGCTCCGTAGGGAAAGGACCAGCGCCGACACGGGTGGTGTAGGCCTTGATGATGCCCAGGGAGGTAGTAATGCGCGTCGGGCCAATACCGGAGCCCACAGCAGCGCCGCCAGCAGTCGGGTTCGAGGAGGTCACGAACGGGTAGGTGCCGTGGTCAACGTCCAGCATGGTAGCTTGGCCGCCCTCCATGAGGACGTGCTTGCCTTCATCCAGTGCCTGGTTCAGTTCCAGCTCAGCCTCAATAACCATCGGGCGCAGGCGGTCGCGGTAGCTCAGGAAGTACTCCACTACCTGCTCCGGATCAATTGCCTTGCGGTTGTACATCTTCACCAGCATCTGGTTCTTAATGTCCAGGGCGGATTCAACCTTCTGGCGCAGGATAGACTCATCAAAGATGTCCTGCACGCGGATGCCGATGCGCGCGACCTTATCGGCATAGGCCGGGCCAATACCACGGCCGGTGGTGCCGATGGCGCGCTTGCCCAGGAAGCGCTCCTGCACGCGGTCCAAGGTCTGGTGGTAGGGCGCCACGAGGTGCGCGTTGGCGGAAATCTTCAGGCGCGAAGCGTTAGCGCCGCGGGCTTCGAGACCATCGATTTCATCGAAAAGGGCCTCCAGGTTAATCACCACGCCGTTACCCAGGACCGGGGTGGCGTTTTCAGAAAGAATGCCGGCGGGAAGGAGCTTCAGCTCGTACTTCTCGCCGCCGACCACGACGGTGTGGCCGGCATTGTTACCGCCGTTGGGCTTAACTACGTAATCGACTTTGCCGCCGAGGATGTCAGTAGCCTTGCCTTTGCCTTCATCGCCCCACTGGGCGCCGACGATGACGATCGCTGCCATGTTGGTGTCACTTCCTATTTATTGAAGTCAAATACGCACCTACTTTACCCGCCATGGTGGAGCAGTGTTGAGTTTGTGACAAGCTCGTCAGGAAATGATGCGCCGTCACGCCGGGGAGAGGTTCGTCTCGAATCTCCTTTAAGCCCTCCTAAGCGGTTTCGGTGTTTGAATTAGCACCGTCGCCCTTGTCTTTCTCTTCGATGAAGATAGTGTCATTGGTGAACATCAGTCTCGAATTGTTTGGGGTGCTGATAATGACGCCATCGTCAACAACGGCAATTTGGGCTTCGATGTCATCGACGCCGATTCGGTAGAGACCGTTGCTTTCGATCTTCTTGCCATCAGTTGGGAGGTTGTCGACACCGCCCTGGTTGAAACTGGTTTCTCCCTCCAGCGGACGGAGACTCACCACATCGAATTCCATATCTTCCGGCAGGTTAGTCTTATCGCTTTTGACGGCCCAGGCTCCGCCATCGCCATGTGCACAGTCAATGGACTTTTCAGACGCATCAATACCGCACACCAAGTTCCAGCCATCAGCGGAAATATCGAAGAGCGTTTCGCCGCGGAGATCCTCCTCATCCTGGGCTAGCTCCGCGGAGTCGGTGGGTTCTGAATTCACATCAATGTAGAAGATATCCGAGTTCACGCCATCGAAGGAATTTTCCATGGACGTGGCTTCGGTGCCCGGGCGCTTGTTTACTTTGCCCTCGACACCGACGATGTCGCCATCGGTCTCGGACTCATAGGTATAGCCTTCACCGTCCTCTTCCACCTCTAAAGAAGAGGACGTGATGTAGAGGGCATCCTCGTCCCTGAGATCGCCCTTGGAAAAGAAGACGGGAACCTTGACATCCTTCCCATCAAACTCGCCTTCCAACACCACATAGCTGAGGAACTTACAGGGATCATATTCATCCTCACCGACGCTCACGTCTTCAAATTTCTCAGTGGATCCCTTCACATAGGCTTCTTCATTCTCTAGGACCTTACTGAGTTCGGTGTCCTCGAGCTCCTTCTTCTCGTCGCAGTCAGCATTGGCGCTTGAGGAGGTTGCGCTGCTGGATGTGGAGGTGGCCGTCGAAGAAGTAGTCGCCGCAGAACTCGTCACGGACTCGGCGGCAGCCTCGGTGAATCCGGGCTCCTCAGCTTCCGTCAGGGAACCGCCGATGAAGCTGCACGAGCTCATCAAAAGGCCAGCGGCGGGGACAAGCGCAAGGGTTGCCATACGGGCGGACATGGTGATTACCTCCAGCTGTTAGACAAAGAAGAATTGAGTGGAAGAGTTGAGCATTAAGAAGTTTGGCGTTGCCTTGGAGCCTACTGGCAAAATGTGACGTGCACTACTTTTCTGGGGAAAGCTCCGCTGCTTGTACGTCGCTGAAGGAGCTTTTTAGCCAAGCCCTTCCAACGCTTCTATGCTTCTTGTATGATCTGTGCGCTTTTAGACTGCGGTGGCCACCTCACCGACGCTCATACCACTGCACTCACTGAGACTGCCCGGCACGGAGTACGTATCGAGTACTTCCGCGTCGCGGAGGTTCCCAGCCGGCAAGAGCTGAAGGCTATTGATGCACTGGCCAAGGAAATCCTGCCGGAGGACCCCACCCCATCGCTGGATGAGATTGCCGCGCAACCGGACGTGAGCCACCTCGGCGCACCGGGGCCAGCACCGCAAGCCCCATTCCTGCACGAGTCGCTGCGCATCGTGGTCATCGGTAACGATGCCGCGCTTAGCGCCGTGCTGGCCCGCATGATGCGGGCGGATTACTTATGGGCCGAGGTGGGCTACGTACCCACCGGGGATAACTCCACCGCGGCGATGAACTGGGGCCTGAAAACACACGAAACCGGCCAGAGTCTCTCCGACCAGGTCGCGGTTGTCGAGGAGGCCCTCTCCTTTGCCATGACCGCACCGGTCAAGCCGGTGCCGCTTATCCGCAACGATGCGGGCCTTGCCGTGGCTGGTTCGGCAACGATTGCGGAATGGTCGAATGAGGAGATCACCGGGGAAATTATCGTCGACGATGCCGTTCTGCTGCGCACAGACCGCGACAACGATGTTTTCGGGGCAAAGCTCGTGCCGATGGTGGATGCGCCGGGCATCGTGGCGGCGAAGGCGGTGACGAGTTTTGAGGCGGACGCAGCGCCGCGCCGCGGGCTCTTCGCCCGACTGCGCAAGCCTGCCCAGCCGGGGCAGCTCGACCCAGCTAGTGTCGTGCAGGGCAGGGCGGTGCAGGCCGGGGGGCCGTCGCTAAGCGTCAGCGTCGATGGAGTCCGCGCCAAGCGGCCGGTCAAGCGAGTGACGTTTTACCGTCACCTGCGAGACCTACAGATAGTGCGGCCCTAGACGGCACGTCTGAGCCTTAGTTTTAGCCCTAGTTCTCTTCCCACACCTCCGGCGGATAGGCCGGGTGCTTGGAGGTGGGCACGAGCTGCGCCACGGCTGACTCGCGGGACATGCCGCACACCATGAGCAGGTCCACGATGATGGAGCGCGTCTGGGCCAGTACGGCATAGGCGGAGAGCACTGCTTCCTCGCCGGCGATGTCCATCGAGCAGCGGGCGCCCAGCTGGCGTAAGCGGTTGACTATTTCCGGAATTGCTTGGGCTTCATCCACGCGGCGCTCATGCGCTGTTTGGTGGGTATAGAGGTCAGAGAGCTCCATCGTGATTTCAGCAAGTTCGTCGATGATCTCAACTTGCTCGGCGGTGGCTTGGTCACCGTCCTCGGCGAGAACAAGCGCACGGCGGGAGAGCACGCGGGTGCCGCGGACCATGTTGTCAACAGGAGTGAGGATGCGCTCCAGGGAGCGCACGGTGCGCTGCGTGCTCCACAGGAAGGGCGACAAACGTGCGGTTTCCGCGCCGCCCTTGGTGGCGTTGAGCATGTTGTTGATGTCATCCTGCGTGCCGCGCACGGCGTCGCGGGCCTCAGTGATGGTTTCGGGATCATTTTCTTCCAGCCCCTTGGCAACGTCGGAAAGGACCAGGGAGGTAATGCCTAAGACCTTCGAGACTTCCGAGCGGCCCGCGCGCAAGGGCGAGGAGGGAATCAGCACAATCATTGTGAGGCCAATGACCGCGCCGATGATGGCGTCAATGGCACGGGAGATGCCGCCCATTT
The DNA here is from genome assembly GCF_001814945.1 of Corynebacterium sp. HMSC066C02. Lineage (NCBI taxonomy): Bacteria > Bacillati > Actinomycetota > Actinomycetes > Mycobacteriales > Corynebacteriaceae > Corynebacterium > Corynebacterium sp. HMSC066C02. Next base: position 7,366 of record NZ_KV818452.1, read on the forward strand.
CTTCCGGGGGAAGGATGGTGGCGATAAGGATGGCGGCAATGACGATCTGGTTGCTCACCAGCTGCGAGCTGGTGACAAAGGAGCCGATAATCAGGGCCAACCCGATGATGATGGTCATGTGGATGGGGCCGGTGCCGAGGGCGTCGACAAGCAACGTGCCCACCAAAACACCCACGATGCCGCCGATGGACATGTCCACCGCGCGCTTGAGGCGATCGCTGCCGGATAGCCCAAGAATGATAATGACTGCCATCGGGGCAAAGAAAGGCTGATCGTGGCCGAAGAAGTCGTGTGCCACGTAAAAGGCCAAGCCCGCACCGAGGGTGCACTGAAGCATAAACACGAGCCGGTTGCGGATACGCGTGAGACGCGCCTTGAGGGATTTATCCACCAACCGCAGCTGCTCGCGGGTAGTTTTGCGAACGCGCTTGACGGTACTTGACGAACTCGACGATGACTCTTGCGCTTCCATGACTCCGGTATTTTACGCGTTCTGGCGGCGGGTTTGGATGAACAAAGCCACCCCTCGTGGGTGAGGGATGGCTTGTTGGCATGTGATGACGCCGCTCAGCGCCGGCGGCTGCTCAGCAGCGTCATCCAGTTGGTGTGGGTTTACTTAGAAACGGTCTTGCCCACGGAGTGCAGGTCCTGGCAGGCCTCAACCACGCGGTCAGCCATGCCCTGCTCAGCCTTCTTGAGGTAGGAGCGCGGGTCGTAGACCTTCTTGTTGCCCACCTCGCCGTCGATCTTGAAGACGCCGTCGTAGTTAGCGAACATGTGGCGTGCAACCGGGTTGGTGAAGGCGTACTGGGTATCGGTGTCAACGTTCATCTTGATGACGCCGTAACGCAGGGCCTCCTCGATCTTCTCCTTCTCGGAGCCGGAGCCACCGTGGAAGACGAAGTCGAAGGGCTGGGAGCCTTCCTCCAGGCCGAGCTTCTTGACAGCAACCTTCTGGCCCTCGTCGAGGACCTCCGGGCGCAGCTTCACGTTGCCCGGCTTGTACACGCCGTGGACGTTACCGAAGGTAGCGGCCAGCAGGTAGCGGCCCTTCTCACCGGTACCGAGGGCGTCGACGGTCTTCTCAAAGTCCTCCGGGGAGGTGTAGAGGTTAGCGCCGGCCTTGGCCTCAACGCCGTCCTCTTCGCCGCCAACGACGCCGATCTCAACCTCAAGGATGATGTTGGCGTTGTGGGCCTTCTCGAGGAGCTCCTGAGCGATCACGAGGTTCTCATCGATCGGGATAGCGGAGCCATCCCACATGTGGGACTGGAAGAGCGGAAGCTCGCCGCGGTCAACGCGCTCCTGGGAGAAGGCGATCAGCGGACGCACGTACTCATCCAGAACTTCCTTCTGGCAGTGGTCAGTGTGCAGCGCAACGTTAATGCCGTAGTGCTGAGCAGCCTCGTGAGCGAAGGCAGCCAGTGCCTTAGCGCCGGCAACCTTGTTCTTCACGGACAGGCCGGAACCGAACTCCGCGCCGCCGGTGGAGAACTGGATGATGCCGTCGGACTCAGCCTCGGCGAAGCCGCGGAGAGCGGCGTTGATGGTTTCGGAGGAGGTGCAGTTGATTGCCGGGAATGCGAAGCCGCCCTTCTTGGCGGTATCCAGCATCTGGTTATAAACCTCAGGGGTTGCAATAGGCATGAAATTCCATCCTTTGGAGTTGCTGTGCAGTAAGCCGTGCCGTCTCACAAACCAGCGAAACAACACGTTCCAACACCCAAGTATGCCTGTTATTGTGGTTTTCCGCCGCGAGATGCGATGTGACCTCACTTAAACACCACTCCGCATGGGCAGGAATCCCCCCGACCACCTGGGGAAACGCTGCTATTTCTTGGATTCTGACTTGTACTTCACAATCCGGGTACAGGCCTCCAACAACATCCAACCGGACAACTGAACGGACAAATCGCGCTCAGCCACGCGGATAATGCCCATCTTCTGGCTCAATGACGAGGGGCCGAAACCGTAGTTATGGGGAAGCTTCGCATCCGCGGTCCAATCGGAACCGAAGATGGGCAAGCCGTCTACCTCTAGGCGGTGTTCCCACACGGATTCCGCCGAGGCCGTCACGAGGCGAGCGGCCAGCTTCTTGGTTGCGCGGTTGGCCGGGGAATCGCCCGGCAGGCGCACCGCTACGTCCGCCAGGTAGCGAGCAAGGATGCCCTTGAAGAGGCCGCCGTCGCCGTCGCCAGTCTGCCAATCGATGACGCCCGTGTACGTCGCCATGCCCGTGGCCACCGCTTGGACCAGGCCGCGGATGCGGGTGGTGTAGTCCATCATGTCCGCGGCGAGTTCGGCCTCGTGGACAGAGTCGATATCCTCCACGGAGCGCAGGCCGGTCTTCTCCCGCAGCGCCAGCACGATTTCCAAGCAGGCACCGAGCACCACGCCTTGGCAGTAGGGGTGGATGTTGCGGACGATCTCCTGCCCATCCATACGCATGCGGATGCCGTCCATGACGAAGCCATCGTCGTCAATCAAGTGATCGTAGATCCAGTCCACGATGTGGCGGGCCTCGTCCACGCGCCCCATGCGGGCCAGCATGATGGCGCCCGGCCCGTTCGAGGGGACGTTGAGGAAGGTCTCGCCTTCGCGCCAGGGCAGCACGCCGACCTGGGTGTCGATGCCATCGCGGATGTTGTGCTGCAGGGTGCCCAACTTCTTGTAGGGGCGCTGCTTCTTGAGCTCACCGGCCCGGGCGATGGCTAGGGCGAGCCATGCTTTGTCGTCGTAGTAGCGGTTCTTCGTCAGCGCACGGAGATTGCGCACATGGATGCCGCGGATGGTGTCAGCGATGCGCGCGCGGCGGGCTTTGGTGTTTTTGCGCAGGGCCGCATCAACGAGACAGTCCAGATAATGCGCCTGCCACCAATAATGCCAATGCACAAAGAGTGATTCCTTGGTGGTGGGTGGCCAACTCACCACGGCAAGGTTGGTACGGGGCAAGCCCCACACGGCCTGCGCGTGGCGCTCATTGATGGCTGTTTCCGCAAGGTCGGCGCGGTGGGACCATTTCTCTAACACTTTTGTCTCATCATTCTCACAATGTGAATTCGTTACCTAGATGTAAACACAGTGCGCGGGATCTCACCAAGCTTTTGATAAATCGGCGTGCTGCCGAATCCATGCATGCATGGCAATGCCTGCGGCCACGCCCGCGTTGATGGAGCGAGTAGAACCAAATTGCGCGATTGAGCAGGTCATTACTGCTGCGCCCTGGGCTTCCGGGCTGACGCCTGGGCCTTCCTGTCCGAAGAGGAGCAGACAGCGCTCAGGCAGCTCAGCGGTTTCTAGGGGGACACACCCGGGGGTGTTATCGATGGCCACGACGGTCAGTTCCTGGTCCGCCGCCCAGGCCATCAGCTCAGTAACATCCGCGTGGTGCATGAGGTGCTGGTACCTGTCGGTGACCATGGCGCCGCGCCGGTTCCAGCGGCGGCGTCCCACAATGTGGACGGTGTCGACGGCAAAGGCGTTGGCAGTGCGCACCACGGTGCCGATGTTGGAATCGTTTTCGAAGTTCTCGATGGCGATGTGCAGCGCATGCCGGCGCTTATCGATATCCTCCCGGATCGCCTCGCGTGTCCAGTAACGGTAGGCATCGACGACATTGCGGCGATCCCCCTCCGCGAGCAGTTCGGGATCGTATTTCTCCGCTTCGGGGCCTTCGGGCAGCGGGCCTTCCCACGGGCCAACACCGTGGCGGCCCTCGTTCCACTCGGTGGGGCCTTTGGCTGCCGCCTCTTCCTCGGGCTTAGGCAAGGTCAAGATCCTCAAGGCCCAGCAGGTAGCGGTATTCCAGGCCCTCGGCGGCAATGGCTGCGCCGGCATCGGTGTTGCGGTCCACCACGGTGGCCACTCCGACGACCTCGGCGCCTGCCTTACGAAGAGCCTTCACGGCGGTCAGCGGCGAGTTGCCGGTCGTGGTGGTGTCCTCGACAACGAGCACCTTCTGGCCCTCGACGTTGAAGCCCTCAATCTGACGCTGCATGCCGTGCTTCTTGGCTTCCTTGCGAACAACGAAGGCGTCGATATCGCGGCCATCGGCATGCATGATGGACAGCGCGACCGGGTCCGCGCCCATGGTCAGGCCACCGGCGGCAGCATAATCCCAGTCAGCGGTGAGCTCACGCAGCAGCGAGCCGATAAGGCGCGAGGCCTCGTGTTGCAGGGTGGCGCGGCGCAGGTCCACGTAGTAGTCAGCCTCCTTGCCAGAGGACAGCGTGACCTTGCCGTGGACGACGGCCAGCTCCTTCACCAGTTCTGCTAGGCGTTGCTTCTTCTGCTGATCCAGGCTCATCGCTCGCTCCTTAAAGTCTGTGGCTGTTCGGCCGTGAAAAATCCGCTCTGTAGTTTACCCTCTTCCCGCACGGTTGCCCGCGACTAGTGCTGGTGCTCGGCTGTGACACCTGGCTGCGGCGCCTCGCCGCGGCGGCAGGCTGGCGGGTCTAGTCGAAGATGGAGGAGCCGCCATCGAAGCGGCGCGGCAGGCGGGCCTGATTGTTTTCGTGGGTGGGGCGCTCGTGGCCATCGGCAATCGCGTCGACTTCATCCGCACCCAGGCTGGAGTGGTCAATGGTGCCGCGGGCCTCGCTGGTGGTGCGGCTCGGCATGACCACCGGCTCGGTGGGGCGCTGGATGGTGGGGGCGTCGAGGGAATCATCGCGGTCCGGAACCGCCGTGGGCCCGGTGGGTTCCGGCTGCGGAGGTTCCGGGATGTCGCGGCTGGGGTCCAGCTCATCGACGCGCAGGACCTGAGCGGCTTCGGAGCGCGGTGGAAGAACGCGAGCAGCATCGGCGAGCAGCGACAGCGGTTCGAGCTGCTCTTCCCACTCAGCGCTGCGGGCCTGCCGGGTAGTTTGGGCCAGCACCCACTCCCCTTCCAGCCACACGGCAGTCACCGCGGCGGGTAGATGATTCAACGCCGTACTCACTCGGGTATCGATGAAGCGCTGGCCCACGCCAGCATCGGAGGAGAAAACCTCGAAACCTTCCTCCTCACGCACGTACAACAGATCCTCGGAGAGGTTTTCGATCTCCTCGCCTGCTCGGCGGAAATCCACCACGATATCGGAGGCCGCGCCGGTGCGCATAGCCATGACGGGGATAGCACCCATATCGAAGAGCAGCGTCTCGTGCCCCCGGACAGTTCCGGCGACGATGTCGCGGGGTTCGTGGCCGCGGGCGGCAGCGCCGCGGGTCCACTCATCCGCCAGGTAGGAATCATGCTTGAGGTATTCCCAGCCGCGCTGCTGGCCAAAGGCCTTGCGCTCACGGCGGGCACTGCCCGGCACGAGGTACTTGGCGCGCTCTGCGCGCTCCGCAAAGCTGGGTGCGGCAGCCTGCGGTTCGGCGGCCGGTTCCTCACTGGGCTCAGCGGCGGCCGGTTCTTCAGCGGCATCCGCAGTTGGCTCGGTTGCCGGCTCAGCCACGGGGTCTGGCTCAGCCACGGGTTCTGGCTCCGGCTCGGTAATGATGTCGGGCTCTGGAGCAGGCTCAGGTTCCTCGGCGAGCGCGGGCTCTGAGGGGGAGTCAGGGGTGAGTTCAGGCGCAGCGGTATCGGCCGCTGTGGTGGTTTCGTCGGCGGAGAGCGCGGCGCGCTGGCGCTGGTCCAGCCAGAGCACGATGAGACCAGCCACGAGTGCGACGGCGGCGAGGGATAAGAGTACGAAAGGCATCACTGCCTGACTCTAATCGCCCGGCGCGCTCGATCTGCGCTGACGCGCTGGTCACGCGCGGATTCTAGACGTGCTCGCGGTCGCCACGCTCCACCGGATTCTTCGGGTTGGCTGACCACTGCGACCATCCACCCACGAAGTGGCGCAAGCCGGTAAAGCCCACGTGTTCCAGCACGGCGATGGTAAGCGCGGAGTGGTTACCGGAGCCGGAGTAGATGATGGCGCCGTCCACGTTGTCCTTGGTCACGCCGTGGTCGTCGAGGATCTCCAGGATTTCTTCCTTGGACTTCCACACGGTGACGTCCTGCGTGTGAAAGAGGCGCTCCGGAAGGTTGACTGCACCCGGGATGTGGCCGGCCTTCAAGTCGAGGTTCTCGCGGCGGCCGGCGAAGCGGTTGCGCGTGCGAACGTCGAGAAGCAGGCCCTTATGCTCCTTGACCTCATCGATGGTGGCCGTGGGCATCGACCCCGTGGTCACTTCAAAGTCCGAGGGCATGCCCAAGTTACCCGGGCCGGTAAGGGTGGGCAGGGACTGGGCACGCCAGTTGGACAGGCCGCCGTCGAGGATGCGGACGTTGCGGATGCCGGCCCAGCGCAGGGTCCACCACGCACGGCCAGCGAAGAGTCCGCGGCCTTCGTCGTAGACAACGACTTCGCTGTCCTCCTCTAGACCCCAGAGGTCGATCCACTCTTGAATCTTCTCGGTCTGCGGGAGTGGGTTGCGCCCTACCTTGGAGCCGGGCAGGCCCACGAAGGCTGAAGCGGCGTCGGCGTACTGGGCAGTCGGAATATGGAGGGAGGAAAACTGATTGAAGGCCTCGCCTTCCCCTGGTGCCCAGAGGGAAGCGAGGATGGTCGTCTTATCACCGCGGTAAATCTTCTCACTCAACTCGTGAGGGGAGATCAAAATGCTCATGTCCCTAGATCATAGGGGCATGAGCGAAGAGTGGCGACCGATGAACGCGGTGAGCGCGGTGAGCGCTAATCGCGCTCACCGGTTTAGTCGGTGCCTTAGGCGGTGCGGGCAGCTAGCTCCAGGCGCTCGCCACCGTCGGCGACGTCAACGTGCACGGTATCGCCGTCCACGATGTCACCGGCCAGGAGCTTCTTGGCCAGCTGGTCACCGATGGCCTGCTGAATCAGGCGGCGCAACGGGCGGGCACCATAGGCCGGGTCATAACCGCGCTCCGCCAGCCACAGCTTGGCCGCGTCGGAGACCTGCAGCGTCAGGCGGCGGCCGGACAGGCGCTCGGCCAAGCCCTTGAGCTGGATGTCCACGATGCCGGAGAGCAGATCCGAAGTCAGCGGCTCAAACATCACGACATCATCAAGACGGTTGATAAACTCCGGCTTGAAGCTGCGCTTGACCGCCTCCATGACCTCCTCCTTGGTGCCGCCGGCACCCAGGTTCGAGGTCAGGATGATGACCGTGTTACGGAAGTCCACGGTGCGGCCCTGGCCATCGGTCAGACGGCCTTCATCGAGAACCTGGAGCAGCACGTCAAAGACATCCGGGTGGGCCTTCTCGACTTCGTCGAAAAGCACCAGCGTGTAGGGGCGGCGACGCACCGCCTCCGTGAGCTGGCCACCGGCGTCATAGCCCACGTATCCCGGAGGGGCACCGACGAGGCGGGCGACGGAGTGTTTCTCACCGAACTCGGACATATCGATGCGAACCATGGCGGATTCATCGTCAAAGAGGAAGTCCGCCAAAGCCTTCGCCAGCTCCGTCTTACCCACGCCGGTCGGGCCCAGGAAGAGGAAGGAACCGGTCGGGCGATTCGGGTCAGCCACACCGGCACGCGCGCGGCGGACGGCATCAGAGACCGCGGTGACGGCCTCCTTCTGGCCCACCACGCGCTGTCCCAGCACGGATTCCATGTTGAGCAGCTTCTCGGTCTCTCCCTGCAGCATCTTGCCGGCCGGGATGCCGGTCCAGGCGGAGACAACCTCCGCGATGGTATCCGGAGTAACCTCCTCGCTGAGCATGGTGTTGTGCTGCTGCTGAGCCTTCTCCTCGGCGGCAGCCAGGTCCTTCTCCAGCGGCGGCATCTTGCCGTAGTTGATCTCGGAGGCCAGTGCTAGGTCACCATCGCGCTCCGCAATCTCTGCCTGGCGGCGCAGATCCTCCAGTTGTTCCTTGATGGTCTGCACATCATCGATGGCCTTCTTCTCATTGGCCCAGCGGGCCTTGAGCTCACCGAGCTTCTCGCGCTCATCAGCCAGCTCCTGCTGAAGGGCAGTCAGGCGGTCCTTCGAGGCGGCGTCCGATTCCTTCTTCAGAGCCAGCTCCTCAATCTCGAGGCGGCGCACGATGCGCTCCAGCTCATCAATCTCCTGTGGGGAGGAGTCAATCTCCATGCGCAGGCGAGAGCCTGCCTCATCGACCAAGTCGATGGCCTTATCCGGCAGGAAGCGGTTGGTGATGTAGCGGTGCGAGAGCTCAGCGGCAGAGACCAAGGCCGAGTCCTGGATACGCACACCGTGGTGCACCTCGTAGCGCTCCTTGAGGCCACGGAGGATACCGATGGTGTCCTCCACGGAGGGCTCAGCGGCGTAGACCTGCTGGAAGCGGCGCTCCAGGGCGGCATCCTTCTCGATGTACTTGCGGTATTCATCGAGGGTGGTGGCACCCACCAGACGGAGCTCGCCGCGGGCCAGCATGGGCTTAATCATGTTGCCGGCATCCATGGAACCCTCACCGGTGGCACCGGCGCCCACGATGGTGTGCAGCTCATCGATGAAGGTGATGATCTGTCCATCGGAAGCCTTGATCTCATCGAGCACGGCCTTGAGGCGCTCCTCGAACTCGCCGCGGTACTTCGCGCCGGCGACCATGGAACCGAGATCCAGGCTCAGCAGCGTCTTGCCCTTGAGGGATTCCGGTACGTCACCCGCCACGATGCGGCGGGCCAGGCCCTCCACGATGGCGGTCTTACCCACGCCGGGCTCACCGATGAGCACCGGGTTATTCTTCGTGCGGCGGCTAAGAACCTGGACCACGCGGCGGATCTCCTGATCACGGCCGATGACCGGGTCAATCTTGCCTTCGCGGGCACGGGCGGTGAGGTCCGTGGCGTACTTCTCCAGAGCCTGGAACTGCTCCTCGGGGTTCTCCGAAGTCACCTTGGCTGCGCCACGCACGGAGGGGAAAGCACCCTTGAGCGCGTCGTAAGTGGCACCCCGGGAGGTCAGCAGCTCCGCGGCATCCGTCTTCGAGCCCGCAATAGCTGCAAGCAAAACCTCGGTGGAGACGTACTCATCACCAAGCTCGCCGGCCAGCTCCTGGGCGCGGGTGAGGACGTTGAGGGCGTCGCGGTTAAAGTTCGGGTTCGCCATGTTGGCGCCCTCGGCCTTCGGGAGGGCGCCGATAAGCTGGCGTGCCTCCTTGAGCACCGTCTCCGGATCCACACCGGTGGCCTTGAGCACTGGGGCGGCAATGCCGTCCTTCTGCTCAAGGATGGCTGCTAAGAGGTGTGCCGGGCGGATGTCCGGGTTACCGTTGGCGGAAGCCGTCTGCAGTGCTTGCTGCAGGGCCTCCTGAGTTTTAGTGGTGGGGTTAAAAGAACTCATTGTTGTGTTTCTCCGTTTCTACCGTTTATTCAAACTTCCCTGCGGCTACAGCAGGGAAGGAAGCTTCACTGTCTATAACGCTACAGAACTTGAGTCTGTTCCACTCAACTAGAAGTTTTTTAAACCAACCACCCCCGACCGGGTTGATAGGGCTTCACTCAAGTTTTTCTTCTGCCCGCTTGGCAGGCCATAGGCATAAGACAACCAGCCCCACCGCCCTGCTGGGTGCAACGGTGCGGAGGGGCCGGCGCCTTAAATGCTTAAGCCGACTGAGAGGCTTGTGGTTGCTCCTCTGGAAGGTCGTAGGAAAAGGACGCGAGAACCACGGCCGTGACAAAGTAATAGAGGGACCACTTCTGTTCGAGGTCGATATCTCGAAACTCACCCATCGACGCCAAGTGGCACATGCCGTCAGCGCCAGCCCACAGGGTGAGGTTCTTGATGTAGACCAAGCGGTCCTCGGGCGCATAGCCGGCCTCTCGCAGCGCCTCACGGGCAAACTGCATCAGCAGCGCGAAGGACTCACCCATCTGGGTTTGCTCCTCACCGTCCTCACTCAACGGCACCACGGAGCCGGAGGCAGCAGCAATGCAGGCGCTATAGCGTTCGGGGAAGGTCACCGCATAGTGGAAATAGGCCACCGCAACGCACAGGAGCTTGTCGACGGCCGATGCACCCTCCGGCAGCCGCTCCAGCAGGTAGAGACTGTGGGCTTCAAGCTCGCGGTCGGTTTCCCGCTCAACGGATTCACGCAACACGAAGTCATTGTCCACCAGCGAAGCAACGACAACATCGGAGACACCGAAATACTCGGCCACGTTCTCAATGGTCACGTACTGCAGCCCTTCCCGCGCTGCCAGCTGGATGGCACGTTCCTTAACAGCCATGCGTGCCCGCTCTGTGGAAAGTTCCGGCAAGTCCTTAATCGCGGAGATGTCCAACGAAATATCGCGGTCCGGAACAAACCCGGCGAGCAACGCGCGGTACTCCTGCATCGGGCTACGCTCATCCGGCATCTCCAAGAACTCTGCAGCCTTGAACAGGGTTCCAATGAGTGCTTTACATACCTCACGGAGGTTGAAGCGTCGCACCACCGAGTGCTGGTGCCGCAGCACACCCAAAACACTCAGGTGCGCCATACCGTGGACGGTAGCCAAGGTGGCCACGCTCAGCCGCGCTACCGTTTGAAAGCACACATCGCTTCCTACCTTAAGTTTCTCCTCGGCCGCGATGAGCGAGATGTTTTCATAGATCAGGTCCAAGGTGCGATTGTGGGATAAGTTTCCCTGCAAAAGAGCACGCCATTCACCCTCGGAGACATAGGCCTTCTTCTCAAAGAGGTAGCGGAACAGCTCCGGCTCACGTTCGGCGTACTCGTAGTAGGCCTCAGTAAAAGTGGTCAGCTTAGTAAAAAGATCGGCGTAACCAGGAGCAGCGTCGAGCGTTTCCTCGAGGAACTTAACTTTCCGCTCAGTTACGTAATCAGGAAGCGCGTGCACGATTGCCTCGCGATCAGGAAATTCCGCGCGTACCTCAGCGACGGGAAGCTCCGCCAGCTTGGCCACGGATTCCACGGTAATAGCCTCATCGCCCTCGGCTGCTCCGATATGAAGCGCAGACTCGAGGATGACCTCACGAGGTGAGCCTTCATAAAGAATATGCATATGGATTCCTAAGATTGCGCTGCCGACGAAAGAATAAAAAGAAAGAATGGGAGAGCGCTACGCTAACAACTTCCTGAATTTTATCCCCATTCTTGGTTAAAGAGCAATGTGTTCACTAGGCACTGACTCCCGTAATGCGGGCCACCCTGTGAACGAAGAAACCCCCAGGCCGTGGCCTGGGGGTTTCACGCGGGAAAGGTCAGCGTCTACTTCTCTGAGCCGACGTGTCCGATGCCTTCCTTGAAGATGGTGCCGCGCGGTGGCATCATTCCCGTGAACTTGAAGACGAGGTAAATGACCACCGCGATGCCCAGGGAGATCCAGCCGAAGCCGGCGGTGAAGCCGTACATGACGGCCAGCGGCGCGATGATGGTCCAAGAAATCTCAAAGGGTCCGAAGCCAATGTAGGCCATGCCGTACTCCGACAGGGTGCCGGACTTGAGCTTCGGATCGACGATCTTGAGGATCGCAATACCGGTGGCCACGGTAGCCGTCGCCCAGCCCCAGCCAAAGATGCCGCGCTCAATCCAGCGCTCGCCGAAGAACTCGGCAGGGAACCACATGAGGAAGAAGATGCAGTAGATGGTACCCAGGACAAAGAGCAGGAGAAGAGCCTGCCAGTAGGCCGCGACGGCAGCCGGCACGATGGCCGCCACACCGAAGGCAATGAGGTAGTCGGTGGCCGCACCGGACACCGAGCTCACAGTGTCCTTATCCAGGTAGTCCTTGGCGCCCACCATGTTCATCACCGCACGGAAGAGCAGGCCCACCACCATGGACATGGCGAACAGCGGGATAGAAACATTCTCCCAGATGGAGGAGATTCCCTTGTTGATGCCATAAGCGGTCATCACGGTCAAAGCGATAAAGCCAACGTGCAGGGTGATGGGCTCGATGGCAGACGGGTTGGTGGTAGCGCGGCCCAGGGAAGGACGATCCTCCAGGCGCGAGATGTAGCCGCGGCGCAGTTCCTCCGGAAGCTGCTTCGGCACATGCGAAACCTTGCCCTTACGGATGCCCCAGTTACCGGCGACGATACCGCCAATGATGGCGGCCAGCGTACCCACGGTGGCGGAGGTAAAGCCCAAGGAGGACGCGGCCTCAGCACCCACACCTTCCAAGGCACTGCCGACAGCCGCCGCGGTACCGAAGCCCCCCGTGAAGCCAACGGGCAGCATCATGCCGAACCAGTCTGGGGTATCAAAGGTTGGCTTGAACAGGAGAAGACCCAAAACAATGAACAGGCCCCACTGGCCGGTGAACATCATGGTGGAGTAGCCCCACATGTTGCGGGCGCCTTTGCCCATATTGCCGCCCATCTCCATGGAGAAGGCCATGGAGGCGAAGACCACAGCGATGAGCAGTGAGGTGTAATCGCCGAGGTTGTCGGAGAAACCAATCCAGCCCAAGACATTAGGGCCTAAGAGCAAGCCGAGTAGGCCTGCCGTGATGGGGGCAGGCAAGAGCAAGTCCTGGAACACGAACTTGATCTGGTGGCGCAGAACGTTGCCGATAACCATGAGCAAAGAAATCCAGCCCACGTCGGTCATGATTGTGAACGCAGAGAATTCTTCCATGCGAAAACTTCCTTCCATGCCGCACTCGGCGGCGTCCTTGAGACGAGACTCACCCTCTTTCGGGAAATGAACCGTTGATTACACTACAACCCCCTTCCCGCTTTTCCACCCCTGGCATATAACCCGAGGGTGATGTGGCTCTACCCCCAGGGGCTAGGATGGGCGGGCATGAGGGAACTGGGTGAACACCTACGCAAGCACGCGGAGGACTATCGCGATGCAGTACACAGGCACTTTTTCGCCACCGTGGCTGAATCCCGCCAAGTCTTTGCTCTGTCGATGAAAGAAACGCACCCTTCCATGGCCCCGGCGCTGGCGTGGGTGCTGGAGAATGTAGAGGGCGATGAGGTACAGGGGGATGTGGCCCAGCGCCTGGTACGCATGGGCCGTGATCATCGCCGCCTCGGTTTCCCGCCTGAGGTCTATCCGAAATTTGAGGCATCACTTGTTCACGGGCTGGGGGTTCTGGGGCTCACGCCGTACCAGCATGACGTCGCCACGCGCACCATTTCCCAGGTGTGCTCCATCATGCGTACCGCCGCACAGGAGGCGGATGTCGCCGGTCTTCCTCCCGCTCATAGCGCCCAGGTGGTGGCGGTGGAAAAGCCCAACCGGAACACCGCTGTGGTCCGGTTGGAGTCCGGTATGGCGCTGGACTACCGCGCGGGCCAGCACGTGCCGGTGACCTCGCAGCTCACGCCGGGAACCTGGCGTCCGTTGACCCCGGCAGCGCCTGCTGGTGATTCCGGGCAACTGATATTCCACCTCGCGCTGGCCGGTGAGGCTTCCTCCATGCTGGCCAAGGCGCAGCCGGGTGATTGGTGGACGTTGGGCATGCCCGCCGGTGAGCCGCCGCAACTCGATTCCGGAACCACCCTCATTTCCTTCGGTACGGGATGGGCGGGTGCCCGGGCGCTGCTTCTCGACGCCCTAGAGAACACCCTCCCCTCCGGTCTCCAGGTCTATGCTGTAGCACCTTCGCCGGGCGAGCACTATGACACGGAATTTCAGGCTAACCTGCAGGCCTTGCTTCCGGAGCTGAAGCTGCGCCACATCGTGCGGGAGGGACAGGACCCGTGGTTGCTGGGGGCGCAGCCGGCTGCCCACGGGTTTAAGCCTGTGGTGGCCAAGGAGCCGATGGAACCGGTGCTCGCCGAAGGGACTGACCGCCGCTTTGTACTCATCGGTCCGGCCGACCGCGTGGAATTAGCGCGCGCGGCCTTGCTCGCGGGTGGCGTCGCGGAAAAGGCTATCACCATGGATAGCTGGCAGCGTGGCCACGAGTGGGCGGCCTCCGCCGCGGAGCTCGACGGCTGGGGCGATGACTGGGAAGCCTGGGCGGCGTGGAAGAAATCCCAGTGGGCCTAGGCGCGCTGAGCGCCTAGGCGTACAAACGGAGCTTAGGCGTGCAATCGGGGCTTAGGCGTCTAGGACGGGGAGGGATTCGCGGACCTTCGCCACGGAGTCTGGCTCCACCTCGCCGTAGAGGATTTCCGGCTCATAGCTGGCTTCGGCAAGACGTGTGCCATCCGGCGCCACGAGAACGGAGTGCCCAATGCCGGTGGGCCCGGAAGTCTGCCCCGCCTTAGCCTTACCACCGGGGCGCGCTTGCCCTGCGGCCAAAATATAGGTCGTGGAATCAAGCGCGCGCGCCGCGCTGAGTAGGCGCCATTGCTCCAGCTTGCCCGGGCCATCTGCCCAGCTGGTGGGCACGACGATGAGCTGAGCACCCTGGCGGGCGAGCTCCTTGAATTGTTCAGGGAAGCGGATGTCATAGCAGGTGGCGACACCCACGGTGAGGTCACCGGCATCGAAGGCAACGAGTGACTCGCCCGGCCGGACGGTATCGGATTCCTTGTACTTGAAAGCATCGTAAGTGTGGATTTTTTCGTAGCCGCCGAGAACACCAGGCCCGGCGATGAGCGCAACGTTGGCCACACGATTAATGGTCTTCTCCCCACGCTGGACGGTATCCGCTGGGGCAAACATTCCCAGCACCACATACACGCCGAGTTCTTCTGCCAGCGCGCGCACGGCAGTGGCGGTGGGGCCATCAAGCCCTTCTGCGTGTGTATCGAGGCGCCCGGAGTCGAAGCTCTGGGTGGTAGCTTCCGGCAGGACGATGAGCTGCGCGCCGTTGGCCGCGGCTTCCCGGATCTTGTCGAGCGCTGCTGCGAGGTTCTCCTCAACGTTTCCGGTACTGGTCAATTGAACTGCTGCTACCTTCATGCGGCCCACGGTAGACGAGCCCGGATTAGTTATCCACAGATTTCGTGGATTCGCGGTTGTTGCTCTTTACGGCGATAGGACAGTTGGCGCAGTCTCGATGCTATGAACCACCTCGACATCGACCATGCTGTCCTTCAGCAGATCCGTTCCCTCTTCGGCCACGTCTCGCCCGCCGCCACACCTTCTTTGAAAGAGCCTCCCCGTACGGCTCGCGCGCTAGCTCTTCTCGGCGCGCGGTGGGAGGAGGTGCGAAGAGCCAGCGAAGGGGATCGACGGGCGCGCCTAGGAGAGCTGGAGCGCTTCGTGGGTGTGACCCAGAGTCTTGATGTGAACCTTTCCGCACGCCTGGAGGGAAGCGAATGAGCGCGGCGAAAGAACTACGCACGGAGGCTGACTGGATGGTAAATTCTGCTTCTGAACTCGAACTTTATGTCACTGACTCACACCATCGTTGGGCAGGCCTAGCGATATCAGGAGCTGCTGCCGATGCCGCGCGGCGCGCATTGCAGCGCGCCACCGATACGCTGTTAGAACCCGCGCAACAGATGCGCCTGGCCGCGCGGATCCTGAGCCTCTATGCGCCCCTACAGGAGAGAATTGAACAGCTGCGCGCACGCGCCCTGCAGCTCGCCGCGATCCCTGCATTTGCCGAGCCCGCCAGCGTGGCGCTTGGGCAGTTAGATGCGTTGGCCGACGTCCTCGATTGGGCCTGCGCCCGCCAATTAAACGCCTTATGCACTCCGGAGATGACCCAGCCACCGAGCCGCTTGGAGGATTTCAGCGACCTGACTCTCACTGAGCTGCACCAGGTCCAGCTGACCATGGCTAGCGAGGAGGTTCGTTCCCTGGCCGCGGCTAACCCGGATATCACCGTGCTGGAGGCCGGCCCCGGGCGGTTGGTGGCACTCGTGGACCCCGAAGGCATCGGGACCCACGCCGCCCAGGTAAGCACCTTTGTGGGTGGGGTAGGTTCTTCCAAGACAGCGAGCTGGCCCACCGCCGTGGAGCGCGCCCGCGCCATCGCGCGCGCCACCAATGGGCCCACGGTGGCGTGGATTGGTTATTCCGCCCCGGCCTCGCTGCCCCGCGCTGCACACGAGGACCCGGCGCGCCGCGGAGCTGCTGAGCTGGGCCGCTTCCAGCGCGCTTTGCGGCAGCGCTTTCCGCACGCACAGCATATCCTCCTGGGCTACTCCTATGGCTCTGTGGTGGTGGGCAAGGCGGCGCAGCAGGACTATGCTGCGGATGACATCGTGCTCGTCGGCAGCCCGGGCGCTTCCGTGGCTAGTGCCTCGCAGCTACACGGCCGGGTGTGGAGCGCGCGGAATACCGAGGACCCCATCGCGATTGCCACCGGACCGCGCGGCGGAATCCACGGCCCTGATCCCTCCTCCCCCGCTTTTGGCGCCGCCCCTCTGCCCGGCGCCAACGGCCTGCCGGGGGATCATGGTTCCTATTGGAAAGACCCCGCATTTCTGCGGGGTCTGGGCATCATCGCGCAACGCTTTTAGAAGAGACCAGCCTGCTCCTCGGAGTAGGACACCAGCATGTTCTTCGTCTCCTGGTAGTGAGCGAGCATCATGAGGTGGTTCTCGCGGCCGATGCCGGACTCCTTGTATCCGCCGAAGGCGCTGTGCGCGGGGTACACGTGATAGTGGTTGACCCACACGCGGCCGGCCTGGATTTCGCGCCCGGCGCGGTAACAGGTGTTCTGGTGGCGCGACCACACGCCGGCACCCAGGCCGAAGTTGGTGTCGTTAGCAATCTGGATGGCTTCCTCGAAGTCCTTGAACGTGGCCACGGAGAGCACCGGGCCGAAGATTTCCTCGCGGAAGATGCGCATGTCATTGGTGCCACGGAAGACGGTCGGCTCAATGTAGTAGCCGTTCTCTAGGCCCTCCACCTTGTTCACATGGCCACCGATGAGGGTCTCCGCACCTTCCTTCGGGCCGATCTCGAGGTATTCGATGATCTTGTCCATCTGCTCCTGGGAAGCCTGCGCACCCATCATCGTTTCGGTGTCGAGCGGGTGGCCGATCTTGATCTTCTTCACGCGCTCCACGGCCAGCTCCAGGAACTTGTCCGCGATGTCCTCGTGGATCAGCGCGCGCGATGGGCAGGTGCAGACCTCACCCTGGTTGAGCGCGAACATGACGAAGCCTTCGACGCACTTCTCCAGGTAGGCATCGTCCTTGTCCATGATGTCCGCGAAGAAGATGGACGGCGACTTGCCGCCGAGCTCCAGCGTGACAGGAATGACCTTGTCTGCAGCGGCCTTGTTGATGATCTTGCCCACCGGGGTGGAGCCAGTGAAGGCAATCTTGGCAATGCGATCCGAGGTAGACAAAGCCACCCCCGCTTCCTCACCGACACCGTTGACGATGTTGAGGACGCCCTTCGGCAGGAGGTCCTCAATAATTTCAATAAGCAGCAGGATGGAGGCCGGGGTTTGCTCAGCCGGCTTCATCACAATGGTGTTGCCCGCGGCCAGCGCTGGGGCAATCTTCCACGCCGCCATGAGCAGCGGGAAGTTCCACGGGATGATCTGCCCCACCACACCCAGCGGCTCGTGGAAGTGGTATGCCACGGTGTCCTGGTCAATCTGGGACAGGCGGCCCTCCTGAGCACGAATCGCGCCGGCGAAGTAGCGGAAGTGATCGACGGCCAGCGGGATATCAGCAGCGAGGGTCTCACGCACGGCCTTGCCGTTCTCCCAGGTTTCCGCGACGGCGATCTTTTCCAGGTTCTCCTCGATGCGATCCGCAATGCGGTGCAACAGGAGCGCACGCTCGGCCGGGGTGCTCTTACCGAAGGTTTCGAAGGCCTTCTCTGCGGCGTCGATGGCCAGATTAATGTCTGCTTCCTTGCCGCGTGCGACCTGGCAGAAAACCTCTCCGGTAACCGGGGTGATGTTGTCCATGTACTCACCATCAACCGGTGGTACCCACTCGCCGCCGATGTAGTTGTCATAGCGCTCACGGAAGTTCACGATGGCATCAGGGGTTCCGGGGTTCGCATAGAAAGTCATGGTCATCGCACCTTTCTTGTTGTCTTATAGGTCTCCGTCGGGCCTTCACCTAAGATGTCTCAGACACATTCACCTAGGAATGTGATAGGTCGCACAACGTTGAGTGCGAGTGTAGTGTTAAGTTTTGCAAAACTCACGTTTTCGAAAGCTATCCTCCCCAGGAGAGTTGCTACCCAAACTGCCCTCGTTGCCAAAGTTTCACGGTCCAGAGCAATTTTGAACAAGAACTTTGGCAACAAGGGCACGTGTTAAGCAACGAGCGCAGAGTTTCCGGCTGAGCGGGCTGTAGATGGGCCCAAAACGGAAGAACCCCCTCCGCGAAGGAGGGGGAAACTTCTAGCTGTCGCGGCGTCGATTACGTCGCGGCGTCCACATCACCACGGAGGTCGAACGCGGCACATGGACCAGCTCACCGCGCGATGGGCGGGCCTGGCTGCGCAGGCGCTCAACTTCTGCCTGCAGTTCATCGCGCTCGGCGGCGAGGCGGTCACGCTCCGCAGTCAGCTCGATGATGGATTTAATACCGGCCAGATTCACGCCATCGTCCTGCGAGAGCGCCTGAATCTTCCGCAAGAGCTCAATGTCGCTTTCGGAATAACGGCGCCCGCCCCCGGAGGTGCGGGCTGGGGAAACCAGCCCCATCCGGTCATACGTGCGCAGGGTTTGAGCATGCATGCCGGACAGTTCTGCAGCCACGGAGATGACATACATCGCCTTGGGCTGCGCCGCATCACTTCGGCTTGTTCTGTCCTTGCTCATCTCACACCTCCTTTAGCGCGCTACCGTATTACCGGCCCAACCGGCACGCGGATCGAAGCCGGAGTCCTTCTCCGCTTGCGCGTAGCTGCGCAGCGCCGAGGAGGCCGCCGCATCCAACGTGGAGGGCACGGTGACCTGCACGGTCACCATGAGGTCACCGGCCTTGCCCCCGCGCTTGGCCACGCCGCGGCCCTTCACGCGCAACGTGCGGCCATCGGGTGTGCCCGCCGGCACCTTCACGCGCACGGGCGAATCGAGGGTCGGCACCGTAATGGTGTCTCCCAAGGCCAGCTCCGCAAAGGACACCGGGACGGTGACGTGCAGATCATCGCCTTCCCTGGTGAATACCTTGTCAGGCTTTACCGTGACCGCCACAAAGAGGTCACCGGAAGGCGTGCCGTTCGGACCAGCTTCACCCTGACCAGCGAGGCGCACCTTCTGGCCATCAATCACTCCAGCGGGGATACGCACCGTAATCGAGCGGGTGCGATGCACCGTTCCGGAACCGGAGCAATCCGGGCAGGGATCCTCAGCGCGCTGACCAGTGCCATCGCAGTCAGCGCACGGCGCCGAGAAGCCGAAGGTACCGCGCTGCTCAGAGGTAAAACCGGTGCCGTCGCACGTCGAGCACGTCGTCAGCTTTCCGCTCTTCGAGCCGGAACCGTGGCACGTGGTGCAGGGAGCTTCGCCACTGAGCTGCAAGGGAATGGTGGTTCCCTTCGCTGCCTCGCGGAAGTCGAGGGTTATTTGCGTTTCGACGTCGGCCCCCCGCGACGGCCGAGCTGTGTGGCCAGCACCACCGCCGCGGTTGAAAACGCTACCGAAGATATCCCCAAGACCGCCGCCTTGAGACGCTCCTCGAGCGGATCCTCCGAAGATGTCGGAGAGGTCGAATTCTTGCGCACCCGGTCCACCCATGTGCGTGGATCGAAACCCGCCGGGAAACCCGGCGCCTCCTCTCCGTCCAAAGCCACCGCCGCGCATCATGGCCTTGAACTCGTCATAGTCCTTGCGGGTAGCTTTATCAGAGAGCACATCATAGGCCTCCGCCACCTGCTTGAATTTTTCCGCCGCCGCGGGGTTATCCGGGTTGGCGTCGGGGTGGTTCTGGCGGGCCAGCTTGCGATAAGCCTGCTTAATCTCTTCGGCGGTTGCGGACGAGGAGACCCCCAGATCCGCGTAATAATCCTTGTCTGCCCATTCTGGCTTAGCGTTCACTGGGCATCTCCTCCTTTCAGGAGAGTCGATAAACGGTTAGGTTTTAAGATTTTTTGCTAAGTAAAAATGCTAATTAAGTAGTGAAAAGAAGAGTGGCGCCAAGGAACACTGAGCCCTGACGCCACCTGCGATACCTATTCTGCGCTATCCGAGCTATCCGGACTATCAGCGGTATCGACTGACTCGGCAGGGTCGGCGATAATCACCATGGCGGTGCGCACGACGCGCTCGCCCACCGTGTAGCCACGGCGCAAGACCGTGCCGATGACCTGCTCGTCACCAGTCGAGAGGTCCTGGACTGCTTCGTGCACCTCGGGGTCGAAGGCATCGCCCTCGGCGCCGAAGGGGGTCAGCTGGTTATTAGTCAGCACGCCCGTGAGCTTGTCCGCAATGGCCTTGAGCGGCCCCTCGTTGAGGTCACCGTGTTGGCGTGCGAGCTCCAGGTCATCAAGGATAGGCAGGAAATCTGCCAGGACCTTGGCCTTGGTGGTCTCGATCACGGCCTGACGGTCACGCTCAGTGCGACGGCGGTAGTTGGTGTACTCCGCGTTGAGACGCTGCAGATCCTCGGTGCGCTCAGCCAGCTGAGCCTCCAGGGAGTTCTCAGCGCTGGCGTCGTCATCAGCGATGTCGCGAGCGGCATCCTCAACCGCAGCCTCTGCCTCAGCGGTGCCCGCGGTGGCAGCATCAGCCTGTGCCTCAGCAGCCTCATCCACGGCGCCGTCGGCCGAAGCAGCCTCTGCGGCGGCAGCCTCCGCAGCCTCAGCGGAGGTTGCCTCGGGGTCGGTGTTGGCCGGGTTGCCCGGGTCCTGAGGGGAGGTCATGGTTTACTTCTCCTTGTTCTCGTCGTCCTCGTCGACAACCTCGGCGTCGACGACGTTGGGGTCACCAGCGGTCTCGCCAGCAGCGGCACCCTCGGCGCCTGCCTCAGCAGCCTGGGCCTCGTACAGGGCCTTGCCCAGCTCCTGGGACTCGGTGCCAAGCTTTTCGACGGCCGACTTAATTGCCTCAATGTCATCGCCCTTCAGCGCCTCGTCGACGGCATCGGCGGCCTCAGTCACGCGGGTCTTGAGGTCCTCCGGCAGCTTGTCGGAGTTCTCGTCCATGAACTTGCGGGTCTGGTAGGAGGTGGATTCCGCCTGGTTGCGGGTCTCCTGCTCCTCGCGGCGCTTCTTGTCCTCTTCGGCGTGTGCCTCGGCGTCCTTGACCATGCGGTCGATCTCCTCCTGGGAGAGGCCGGAACCATCCTGAATCTTGATGGTGTTTTCCTTGCCGGTGGCCTTGTCCTTAGCGGAGACGGAGACGATGCCGTTGGCGTCGATGTCGAAGGTGACCTCAATCTGCGGTACACCGCGCGGTGCCGGAGCAATGCCACCGAGCTCGAAGGAACCGAGCAGCTTGTTGGCGGAAGCCATCTCGCGCTCGCCCTGGTAGACCTGAATCTGCACGGAAGGCTGGTTGTCATCAGCCGTGGTGAAGGTCTCCGACTTCTTGGTCGGGATGGTGGTGTTGCGCTCGATGAGCTTGGTCATCACGCCACCCTTGGTCTCGATGCCGAGGGAGAGCGGGGTGACGTCGAGAAGCAGCACGTCCTTGACCTCACCGCGCAGCACACCTGCCTGCAGAGCAGCGCCGACTGCCACGACCTCATCCGGGTTAACGCCCTTGTTCGGGTCCTTGCCGGTCATTTCCTTGACCAGGTCGGACACGGCCGGCATACGGGTGGAACCACCGACGAGCACCACGTGGTCAACCTCGGACAGGGACAGGCCAGCATCCTTGATGACCTGGTTGAACGGGGTCTTGGTGCGGTCCAGCAGGTCCTGGGTGATCTTCTGGAACTCGGTGCGAGACAGGGTCTCATCCAGGAAGAGCGGGTTCTTCTCAGAGTCCACCGTGATGTACGGCAGGTTGATGTTGGCGGACTGGGAGGAGGACAGCTCAATCTTGGCCTTCTCAGCAGCCTCACGCAGACGCTGGACAGCGCGCTTATCCTTGGTCAGGTCAACGCCCTGGGAAGCCTTGAACTTATCTACGAGCCAGTCGACGATGCGCTGATCCCAGTCATCGCCACCCAGCGCGTTATCACCAGCGGTAGCCATAACCTCGACCACGCCGTCACCGATCTCCAGCAGGGAGACGTCGAAGGTACCACCACCCAGGTCGAAGACCAGGATGGTCTGCTCCTGCTCACCCTTCTCCAGGCCGTAAGCAAGCGCGGCGGCAGTCGGCTCGTTCACGATACGCAGGACGTTGAGGCCTGCAATCTGGCCGGCCTCCTTGGTGGCCTGACGCTGGGAGTCCTCGAAGTAAGCCGGGACGGTAATAACGGCGTCGGTAACGTCCTCACCCAGGTAAGCCTCGGCGTCGCGCTTCAGCTTCATGAGCGTGCGGGCCGAAATCTCCTGCGGGGTGTACTTCTTGTCATCGATATCGATGGTCCAGTCGGTGCCGATGTGGCGCTTGACGGAGCGGATGGTGCGGTCAACGTTGGTGACCGCCTGGTTCTTCGCGGACTGGCCGACGAGGATTTCGCCGTTCTTAGCGAAAGCCACGACGGACGGGGTGGTGCGAGAGCCCTCGGAGTTAGCGATAACGGTGGCTTCGCCACCTTCCAGTACGGATACGACCGAGTTGGTGGTACCGAGGTCAATTCCTACTGCGCGTCCCATGATCTTTTCTCCTTGCTTGGTTGGGTTTGTTCTTAAGTTGATAATGCGCGACTCAACTTCTGCCGCGTCCAGTCAGCGACTCTAACAGAAGCAGCACTCAAAGTCATCCAAACCTGAGCGCCGGTCACTCAATCTACACAACGCGGACAAACTCAAAGTTGTTCCCGATCGACTCAACTTTTTATTTATTGCCAGCACGCTGGGGAAATGAAGCTGCTCAATTGGCGGCTCACCCCACTGGGACGATTGCTGGCTCTCCGTCCGCATTCACAACGCGGACTGCCAAGCCGTAAAGATCCTCGATCAGGGCAGGGTTAATGACATCGCGCGGCGCGCCCGCATCCCACACCGTTCCATCTTTCATCGCCACGACATAATCGGCATAACGCAACACATGCGCCAAGTCATGAATTACCGCAACGAGGGTCTTGCTACCCGCCAGCTCTTTCATCAACTTCATGAAGGAATGCTGATACCCAATATCCAAGGCACTCGTTGGCTCATCCAAGAAAAGTACAGGCGTTTCCTGTGCGAGAGCCATGGCCAGCCAAGCACGTTGACGCTGACCACCTGACAACGCCGCCACCTCGGCCTCTTCCAATTCCTCAAGGCCTACCTCCGCTAGCGCACGACTAACAGCACGCTCGTCTTCCTGGCTCCTCCACCCCATAAATCCTTGGTGAGCGAAGCGCCCTCGCGCAACCAATTCTCGGACATTAATCCCCTCAGGGGCTACGGATTGCTGCGACATCACAGCAACGCGCTGGGCATATTTTCGCCGCGAGAGTAAAGCTGCGTCTTCTTGGCCAATATGCACCGCACCTGCGCTCGGTGTTTCTAACCGCGCAAGCACCTTCACCAGGGTGGACTTTCCACAACCATTCGGGCCGATGATGGCTGAGAATTTGCCCGCGGGGAAAGACACATCCACCGAGTCGAGAATTAACGGGGCAGTTCTGCCATAGGACATGCTCAGCCTTTCAGCCCTCACGCCCGGCGCACCGTCACACACTTTTTGTTCGTTCATTTTTACCGGCCTTTCACGCGCGCAAATCGGGATTGCCACAACAGCAGACCCGCAAGGTAGATGCCACCAGCACAGACAGTTACAAGGCCGGCGGGCAAAGTAATAGGGAAAAATAGGCGCTGCCCCGCTAAGTCAGCAGCGAGCAAGAAAAGAGCGCCGAGCACTCCTGAAGCCAACACCGGTGTCCTGCCTGGACGCGAGAGCAGGCGAGCCATATGAGGGGCCGCGAGGGCGATAAATGAGATTGGGCCCGCTATCGCCGTCGATACAGCGACAAGAACTGTGCCAACCAGAACCATCACCACACGTGCACGATTCACGTTCAGCCCCAACGAACTCGCCGTGCTATCCCCCAGGGCAAGCGCGTCGCACCAGCCACGCAGCAGCAACCCAGCGACGCACGCCACGCCTCCCAGCACCCCCAAGGGGATAACGTAGCCCCAGGACACAGCATTCAATGTTCCAGCCGCCCAAGTCGCCGCACCTAAGGATTGCTCCAACTCGCCACTTAGAATCAGCCACTTGTTTATTGCTGAAAGAAAGAACGTCACTCCAATCCCCACCACAATCAGCCTTGCTCCCGTGAGCCTTCCGGCAAATGAAAGCCCCATGATGAGTAACGCAGTAACAGTCCCACCCACCAACGCGCCTAGCGCAATATTAAATGCGGAACTAAAGCCCGCCAAGGATACCGCGATGACACCGGTATAGGCACCGGTATTAAACCCGATGATGTCGGGCGAGCCCAGAGGATTGTGGGTGAGGATCTGAAAGATGGCGCCCGCTATGCCCAAACACATTCCTACGACAATCGCGGCAACCACCCGCGGAGCACGCCATTGCCACACGACGGTGGCCGCAAAGTCAGTGCTATTGGGATTCGTAGCCACGGACCACAACGCTGCGCTATCCTGCCCGGCACCAGGCGAGAAGAGCGAATAGGCAGCAATAGCTAGCGCGACGATCACAATACCTGCAAAGGACAAAACACTTCTCACGCTCACAATCACAACCTCCTTCCAGCGCGATGGGACAACGCAATCAATACTGGGGCACCAATGAGCGATACCGCGACGCCAGCCGGCAACTCGGCCGCGATAAGAAAGCGACCAACAATGTCAGCACCCAACAAGAACAGAGGCCCGACCACGGCAGAGGCAGCGAGTTGCGCCCGCTCTTCATAAATTCCGCACAGCCTGACCACATGCGGAATAACCAAGCCAACAAATACAATCACCCCCGCTGCCGCTGTGGCCGTAGCCGCCAAGACCGTTACCGCTGCGATAAGTCCCAAGCGCGTCATCTTGAGGTTGATCCCAAGACTCGCCGCGGCTTCATCCCCCAAAGCAAGGGGCGGCAAGTGACGCGCAAAGACAATCAGCAGCACCACACCAACTGCTAACCCACCGGACGTAATCGCCACCGGTGTCCACGAGGCCACGTCAACAGAGCCCGTCACCCAAGCGCGGATACGTGCGAAAGAGTGAGGATCTATCAGGATCAGCGCGGAGGACAGGCCCTCACATACCGCCCCGATGGCTACACCTGCAAGAATCAGTCTCAGCGGATCAACATCGCCCGCTCTGCCACGCCCTACCGCGGTGACCACCAACATGGTCACTGCCGCACCGATGATGGCTGCGAGCGAAAAAGCAAAAGGTGATTGCCACCCCCACCAGCCCAGAGCAATGGCCGCGGCCAAGCTAGCGCCAACGTTGATGCCGAAGACTCCGGTATCTGCCAACGGATTGCGAGTCATAATCTGCAGGACTGCGCCAGCGAGAGCCAAAGCACAGCCCGCACACACGGCAACGAGAGTACGGGGAAGCCGCCTCTCCCACACGATCGAGGAAGCGATACCAGGCTGCCCTCGAAGGGCAGCCAACACGTCACTGAAAGGAATGCTACGCGCCCCCAACGCGAGCGACAGCGCAACACCGATACCGAGAATGGCAATGCCAGCAACCACTAGCCAACCAAGACGCCGGGCACTTCCTTTGCCGGCGTACACCCCCTGCTCAATCACCAACACCACCCAAATACCTTCATATGCTCACGTTTCCTTAGCTCGACCCAATTTAGGTTAGGCTACCTTTTATGTATATTCGAAAGAAAATCGTACCGCGCACCCCACTTCTCCGACTCACCGCTGTTGGTCTTACCGCAGCGATAGCTCTCACCGGCTGCGCCAGCCTCGAAAACACCAACTCAAACGCTGACGCTTCCAACTCTGCATCCTCACCGTCAGAGAAAAAATCAGGAAACTCCAATTCAGCCTCGGGAAATGACTCCGTGGCCACCGGAGGCGAAGGTTTTGCTGGAGCAGGACAGAAAAGCCAAACCTTTGGCAGCGATGCAGCCCCTGGTCAATTCCCACGCACGGTCACGCATGCACGTGGAACGACCGAACTCAAAGAAAAGCCGCAGCGGGTGGTCGTTCTCGAAAGCGGTGAACTCGATTCCGTCCTAGCACTCGGCATGAAGCCAGTCGGCATGACCACGTCCAAGGGTCAGAACCCCGTCCCCGATTACATGGCCGACAAAGCAAGTGACATCGAAACGGTAGGCACGATCAACGAAGTCAATATGGAAAAGATTGCTTCACTCAACCCCGACCTCATCATCGGCTCGCAGCTGCGCATGGATAAGTATTATGACCAGTTCAATTCCATCGCACCTACCGTTTTCTCGATTCGCCCTGGATACACCTGGAAAGAAAACTTCCGACTCATCGGCGAAGCCCTCGGAGAAGAAGTGCGCACCGAACAAGTCATGGCCGACTATGACAAGAAAATCGAAGAAGTAAAGAAGGCCATTAAGGACGGGCCGGCTAGCGAAGACACCACCGTCACCATTCTGCGCTTCATGCCAGGCAAGGTACGCCTTTACGGGCGCCTTTCGCTCATTGGAACGGTGCTTGATGACGCCGGCCTCGCCCGCCCCGCCAACCAAGACATCGAAGAGCTCGCTACGGAAATCTCACCGGAGAACATTGACCAAGCGGACGCTGACTACATCTTCTACTGCAGCTACGGCGATCCTTCCGCCACCGGCCAAGACACTGCCATTGCCACTGAAGCTTTCCAGCAGCTTCCAGCGGTCAAAGATGGCCATGCCATCGAGGTCAGTGATGACACGTGGGCTCTCGGCTTAGGACCTCTGGGCGCACAGAAGATCGCTGCTGATCTCGCGGAGTATCTCAGCCACTAACACGGGGGTAGCGACCTCCCCTCAAAACAACACCTGTGGGATTGACTCACCCCAACTTAAGGGGCTAGCTTTCATGTAAGCGAGATGGGTTACACGTCTACGATTTTTGTGCGGCGGGCCATATCACGGTCACCGATTTCTCGCTAATCAGGCCAGGCCGCTGCCTGGCTGCTCCCCACATACAAGAAGGGTGGTCGCACATGAATGCTCACTTCATTAGGCAGCGTCGTTCTTCCGACCGGCCACCGGTTGTGTACGCCAGCGTTAAATAAGCACCTCTTTTTCACACAGACTGACCGGCACGGCGCAGAGTGTGCGCTCGTGTTGGACTAGAAAGTCTGCAATTTCTGCTTTCCGCAAGGCCGCATCAGTGCGCCTTAAGACCCATAAAGGTTGTAATCCATGACTAACGATGCTCACACCCCCGTGCCCGAATCCACCGACATCGACGCCGCGCTGATCGACGCCGCCGCGGCCCAGGCCCACTCCTGGCTCGCCTCCACCGCCGACGAGCAGGACCCAGCCACCGAACAACTCGCCGACTTATTGCGCAACCCGGACGGAGTAGCCTTCACCATGGACTTCGTCGACCGCGTCATGCGCCCCGAAGATGACAAGGTAGCCGCCCACGCACTGAAGTCCGTTACCACCACCTATGACGCCTCCTTCCTCGGCCTCATCAACGGTTCCCTCGTAGGCCTGGGTGGGTTCTTCGGGCCCATCCTGCCCAACCTGGTCATGCCACTGGCACGCATGCGCATGCGCCAGATGGTGGGCCACCTGGTCCTCGACGCCGAAAGCGATGCCCTTGACAAGACCTTGGACAAGGCGGCGGAGTCCGGCGAGCAGCTCAACCTCAACCTCCTCGGTGAGGCCGTGCTGGGCGACGACGAAGCGCGCTCCCGCGCCGAGCGCACCCTCAAGCTCATCAAGAACCCGCGCGTGACCTACGTCTCCGTTAAGGCCTCCTCCATGGTGGCCCAGCTCAACCCGTGGGATATCGAGGGCTCCCTGGTCCGCCTCAAGGAGCGCCTGCGCCCGCTCTATGATGCCGCCGCGCGCCGCCCCGATAAGGTCTTCATCAACCTCGACATGGAGGAATACCACGACCTCCACCTCACGGTGCGCCTGTTCACCGAGCTTCTCAGCGAGCCGGAGTTCACCAACCTCGAGGCCGGCATCGTCCTGCAGGCCTACCTGCCGGATACCTTCGACGCCTTGGCGCACCTCGCCGAATTCGCCAAACAGCGCGTGGCCGAGGGCGGCTCCCACATCAAGATTCGCATCGTCAAAGGCGCGAACCTGTCCATGGAGCACGTCCAGGGTGAAATCCACGGCTGGCCGGCAGCGCCCTATGCCACCAAGGATGAGGTGGACGCCAACTACTACCGCCTGCTCGATTACATCCTGCGCCCCGAGTTCGCTGACTGCGTGCGCATCGGCGTGGCCACACACAACCTCTACACCGCGGCCTTTGCCTACAAGCTGGGCACCAAGCGCGGCGTCATGCGCATGATGGATTCCGAGATGCTCCAGGGCATGTCCCCGGCCCAGCAGACCGCGGTACGCAAGGCCTTCGAGGGCCGCCAAATCCTCTACACCCCGGTGGTGCACATGGAGGACTTCGATGTCGCGGTCTCCTACCTGGTGCGCCGTTTGGAGGAGAACTCTGCGCCGCAAAACTTCCTCTACGCTCTCTTCGCCCCGGAGGAGCAGGCGCTGAAGGACCAAGAGGAGGTCTTCCGCGAGGCCGTCGAGCAGCGCTGGGATACCTTCGCCGGCCCGCGCCGCACCCAGAACCGCTTGGAGGAGGCCGAGCAGGCAGCCGGCCGCCAGGCACCGCGCACCGGGCGCTTCGCTAACGAGCCGGACACCGACCCAGCTCTGGAAGCCAACCGCGAGTGGGCGCTTAAGGCTCTGGCCACCGACCCGGGTGAGCACGGGGTGGAGGAAGTGACGGAGACTGGGGTCGTCGACAAGCACGTGGCCCGCGCCGCCGAGCTCGGTGCCGAGTGGGGTGCGCGCCCTGCCGAGGACCGCGCCCGCGCGCTCGAGGCCGTGGCCGATGAGCTGGCCAACCGCCGCGGCGAGTTCATCTCCGTCGCCGCCTACGAGGCCAACAAGACCGTCACGCAGACTGACCCGGAAATCTCCGAGGCCATCGACTTCTGCACCTACTATGCCCAGTCCGCACGCCTGCTGGAGAGCTACGCCGCCGAGTTCACGCCCTACCGCGTGACCGTGGTGACCCCGCCGTGGAACTTCCCGGTGGCCATCCCCACCGGCGGCATTGCGGCGGCTCTCGCTGCGGGTTCCGCCGTCATCATCAAGCCCGCGCCGCAGGTCGTGCACTGCGCGAAGCTCGTCGTGGAAGCCTTCCGCGCCGGCCTCGAGGCACAGGGCCTCGACCCGGATCTGGTCCAGCTCGTCTTCACCGACGAGGGCGACGCCGGCCGCGCGCTGATCTCCCACGCCGACGTCGACGCCGTCATCCTCACCGGTGCCTCCGATACCGGCAAGCTCTTCCGCTCCTGGAAGCCGGAGCTCAATATCATGGCGGAGACCTCCGGCAAGAACGCGCTCATCATCACCCCGTCCGCGGACCCGGACCTGGCCATCCAGGACCTCTACCTCTCCGCCTTCGGCCACTCTGGACAGAAGTGCTCGGCGTCCTCCCTAGTTATCTTCGTCGGTGCGGCCGGCGAGTCGCAGCGCCTGCGCTCCCAGCTTGTCGACGCCGTCAAGACCCTCATCCCTGGCCCCGGCTACGACATCACCACAACGATGAACGGTCTCGCCGAAGCCCCCAGCGAGAAGCTGCTGCGCGGCCTGACCCAGCTGGAGCCGGGTGAAAAGTGGCTGGTGAAGCCGGAGAAGCTCAACGAGGAAGGCACCCTGTGGTCGCCGGGTATCCGCGATAACGTGCGCCCCGGTTCCTGGTTCCACGTCAACGAGTGCTTCGGCCCAGTGCTCGGCATCATGCATGCGGAGACCCTGGAGGAGGCCATCGAGTGGCAGAACTCCACCGGTTATGGCCTGACCGGCGGCATCCACACGCTGGATAATGAGGAGATCGACTACTGGCTCGAGCGCGTCGAAGTGGGCAACGCCTACGTCAACCGCGGCATTACCGGCGCGATTGTGCAGCGGCAGTCCTTCGGCGGCTGGAAGCAGTCCGTCATGGGCCCGGGCGCCAAGGCCGGTGGCCCGAACTACGTGGCCCAGTTCGGCACCTGGTCCGAGGGGCCGCTGCGCCCCTTCGACGTGGATATCTCCCAGCCGGTGGCGGCCCAGCTGCGTGCCTTCGGCGAGCTGGGCTTCTCGGAGGAGGATACCGCTTGGCTGTGGCGCGCAGCAGAGCTCGACGAGTTGGCTTGGCAGCAGGAGTTCGGCCGCCAGCACGACCGCGCAGGTCTGGTCAGCGAGGCCAACGTCTTCCGCTACCGCCCGGTACTCACGCCGCTGCAGGTACGCATTGGTTCCGATGCCGAGCTTCGCGACGTCTCCCGTCTCGCCCTCGCCGCCACCCGCACCGACTCCCCGGTGCGCTTCAGCGCCGCCCCGGAAAAGGCCGCGGAGCTGCGCGAGCTGGGCTTTGATGTCGATGCCGTGGAGGCAGAAACCTTTGCCCGCGAGGTCGCTCGTCTAGAGTCCGGCCGCGTGCGTGCAGTGGGCTCTGTCGAGCCGGGCGTCTTTGAGGCGGCGGTGGAATCCAACTCCGTGGTCCTGGATCAGCCGGTGCTGGCTGATGGCCGCCGCGAGCTGCTGCCCTTCCTCCTCGAGCAGGCAGTCTCGGTAACGATGCACCGCTTCGGCATCATCCGCCAGGTAAGCAGCATCCGCGCATAGTTCGTTTTCTGCGCTCATATGAGAAGATGGAGCGCATGACAAACAACAATGATGACGGTGCCCGCTCGGGCACGTCCTCCACGGCCTCTGACGCGGCGGCTTCTGCCGCCGCGGAGCCCATTAATGAAGAAGCTACCCTCCCGGTGTCGAAGACCGATGACAAGTCTCGCGTCCTCGGGCGCGATGCCATCTCCTTGGCCAAGGTGTGCTTGATCTTCATCATCGTGGTGGCGGGCGTCGGCCTGGCCGGCTACCTGCTGAAGTTCATCTGGGTGGGCCTGCTGCCGGTCATCCTGGCCATTTTGGTGTGCACGGTGCTCTTCCCCGTGACCAACTGGTTGCGCGCGCACAAATTCCCCCGCGCGCTGGCCTCCATCACCACGCTGCTGGGCTTTTTGGCCATCATCGGCGGCGTCTTCGCGGCGATGGCCCCGGTCGTCTCCTCTCAGGGCGCGTCCTTGGTCAATCAGGCTGAAGGCGGCTTGAACAAGCTCGTCGATATGGCCAAGGACCTACCTTTCGATATTGATGCCGCGAAAGTCCAGGAAGTACTTGATGACGCCATGACCTTCATCAAGGGCCAAGCTTCCAACATCGCCACCGGGGTGATTTCCGGTGTATCGATGGCCAGCTCCATCGCCATGGCGCTCGCCATCATGCTCTTCGTAGCCTTCTTCATCCTCAAGGACGGCGATAAGTTCCTGCCGTGGCTGCGCACCTACACCGGCTACTCCGCCGGCTGGCACGCCACCGAGCTGCTGACTCGCGTGTGGAACACGTTATCTGGCTTCATTCAGGCGCAAGCAGCCGTCGCGGCCGTCGACGGCATCCTCATCGGCCTCGGCCTCTGGGTTCTCCAGGTACCGCTGGCCCTTGTCATCGGCGTAGTTACGTTCTTCGCCAGCTTCATCCCGGTCATTGGCGCTGTCACTGCGGGCGCTTTGGCCGTCATCATCGCGCTGGTCTCCGATGGGCTGACGAAGGCCTTGCTCGCCTTGGCTCTCATCATCATCGTCCAGCAGGTGGAGGGCAACGTCCTCCAGCCGATGCTGCAATCCAAGGCCATGGGCCTGCACGCCGCCATGGTGCTGCTCTCCGTCACGGTCGGCTCCGCCTTGGCCGGCATCATCGGCGCCTTCCTGGCTGTGCCGGTGGCTGCCACCATTGCCGTGGTCTTCCGCTACCACCAGGAGATGGCCAGCCTGCGTGCCGGCGAAATCGAAGCTAAAAACATTAAGATTTCCACGGCGGAGGGCCATGAGGACGTCATGGAGCTCTACGAGAACCTAGAGGCCAGCGGCGCCCGCTAGCCACACAACCGGTGCATGGCTCTAGCCCTGGCCGTGCAACTGCCCTAGTTGCCAAACTTCTCCCCCACCACCCGCGGCGGGAGCGATGGTTTTGGCAACTAGGGCACTTTCCGTATGTGGGGTCTAATCCGCGGACACCGTGTCGAAGGCTACAGCCAGCTCCTCCGCTGCGCGGTCGAGCACCGTGGCCCACGAGCCATAGGATTCCTCATTAGCGGTATCCGAAACCTGCTTGAGCAGCGTGCACGGCACGCCGAACTTTCGACAGACCGCGGCGATGGCGTAGCCCTCCATGTCACACAGCTCGGAATCCTGGGCCAGACGCGTGCGGGTGGGGGTATCCGAAATAAAAGAGTCGCCCGTCGCAAGGGCCGCGGTGGGAAGCTTTCCGGAGGTTTCAAGCTCGATCACCTCGGGAAGGAGATAGCGGGAAACATCGCTGAGCACCTCTAGGTGGAAGTCGTGCTTGCGCACGTGGGAGACCTCGAAGACGCCTGAAAGATCGTCGCGAAGCGCGCCCGCAGTACCGATGTTGATAACCCGCTCCGGCAGTTGCTGTGCCGAGGCCAGCACCGTGGTCAGCTCGATGGCGGCGGGAACCGTACCAATACCGGTGATGAGCAGCGGCGCTCCTTCGGGAACGTGTGTGGCTTCAGCATCCACGGCGGCGACGAACAGTGTACGACCAGACAGATTCTCCATGCCTGCGAGACTACCCGCTGTCTCGAGGAATGCTCTCCACAACTCTGTTCTGAGCGGAGCGGCCGCTTGTAGGGTTCGGAACCACACCGAGACCTCAGAAAGGAGAACACCATGTTCACACCACGAGTTTTCGCCGGCGCCGCACTCCTGTGCATGCCGCTCATCGCCTGCGCCATCCCTGAAGAAGCCCAGGCCAGCCCCGTAGTCTGCGAGGCCGGCAACCCCCAGGCGGCTTTCGATGACAACGTTGCCCACGTTCCTCAATGGCATGGCCACGAGTGGGCGCTGGTTGATTCTTCCCACTTCGATCCTTGCGCGGCCTTAAGCTGGCAGACCATCTCTATCAAGGGAGCCACGGCCTCCTCGCCGCACCACATCATGCTCTTCCACTATGGCGAGTACCTCGGCACCGCCACTGCTGAGCCTTATGGTTTCTTCCCCGACGTCGAGCAGGTCAATCACAACGAGATTTCCGTGACCTACCACTGGCCACAAGATGGCGACGCCAATGCCGCACCGACGGGTACGTCAAAGGCCAACTTCCGCTGGGATGAAGCCCAGAACAAAGTCATCATGAGCGGCGACGTTCCGCCTAGCTAAGATAAACCGTGCGCCTCAAGGTGAGGCGCACATTCTATGGAAGGAACCCCCATGCTCCGGTCTGCTTCTGCCTTCGCGGGCGCTGTACTCATGTGTCTCCCTCTCGCCGCCTGTTCCCAGGCCGAGCAAGCCGATTCAGACACCCCAATGTTTAGCGCGGTCCGCAACAGCCCGGCGAGTGTTGCTGCCGCAAGCCCCACGGAAGAGGCCGCAAGCCCGGAGCCAACGAGCAACCAGGCACCTGCCCCGAAGACCGAAGAACCAGAGTCCTGCGAGGATATTGACGCTGAAGAGGCCTATCAATCAGGCATTGGCACCATCGCACCGTGGAATGGCTTCGGTTGGGGGCGGCCTTCTTCCTCAGAGTTTGAACCCTGCGCGGATTTGAGCTGGCTAATCATCGCCATCGAGGGTGCTACGGCCTCCTCACCGCACCACATCATGCTCTTCCACAAGGGCGAATATCTCGGCACCGCGACCGCCGAGCCTTATGGTTTCTTCCCCACCATCGAGCGCGTGAATGACGCCGAGATCGCTGTAACCTACCACTGGGCGCGCGAGGGCGAAACCACCGCTGGCCGCACCGGCGAGACGCACGCAGGCTTCCGCTGGGACGAAGGCCAGCAAAAGGTGATCATGAGCGGTGATGTCCCTCCCAGCACTTACTAGTCAAAACTCAGCGTCCGGTTCTTCTGCCGCAGCCGGATCGTAATGTTCTTTTGCGCCGCCCCGAGGGCGATCAGCTTCCCGGACAACGCCCGGGCTACTTGCAGGTCGGTCTCACTGGGCGGCTCTGCGGCAACGCTCACCGTGGGTAGCCAACTATCCTCCGGGTCCGGCGCACCGAGGTGAATGAGGCGCTCGCGCTCCACATCGATCCAATAGCCCTCGGTGGCCATGTACCTATCCTGTCCGCCGTCGAAGGAATCGCAGCGCCAACCGCCCTCCGCCACACGGAAAACGTAGGGACAATATCCGAGGCGGGAGGGCACGATATAGGTGGTGCTGGGGCTGACCCGCCAATGCCCGCGGGCGGAGCTCCACACTTGACGGTAGGTATCAGCCAGGCTCATGCCTAGGCGGAGGCGCTGCTGCCTGTCTTCGTCAAGCCCTGCCCCCTCCACTCGCGCGTCCAGCTCTCCTAAGTGCGTGGCATCGGCCACGTACATGCCCAACCAGGCCTCCTCCGGAGTGGTGTAGGGGCCTGTGATGTCGCGGTGGAAGGACTCTGGAATGGCTTTCTCGGCGTTTCTCGGCAGGCGCTGGCGCACTGCAAAAGCCCATAGCCGGGGATGCCCCATGCGAAAAAGCGTCACAGTCTCGCGCGGGAGAAGGTCATGCACCTGTTGCCGGGTGAGGTAGTCACCCGCGCTGATGCGGCGCACCAACTTCCGGGCTACGTCCGCCTCCACTTGCTGTTCCATAGCCGGGGCTACCTCTAGATCGGGAAGCTGACCCAATAGCAGCAGATCAATGATGTCCCCGAGGTCGAAGACAGTGGCGAGCCGTTTGGTGGTGTTCTCACCAAACGCCTCGATGGCCTCATAACCCAACGCAGTGCCTAACCTCCTCACCACATCTGGTGAGACGCTCACTCGGTTGTGCGTGGCATACAGTTCCGCTGCATTGAGGGGGCGATCAAGCACCAAGTCTTCTATCCCTTCTCCCCCGTTCAGGGGAATCGCACTGAGTCACGCGTGGGACTAAGCCAGGCACAGCCGGTTCTGCATTGGTTGCCTGCGGGGCGCCGAAAGACTAATCGATACCTCCACGACCCCTCACGTGAGGTCCATCCACAGTGAATTACTTCAAATAGTAGCAACTTATATACCGCGTTTGGATTAAGCATGACAATTGATCCCTACCCCTACCCTGTCTTACCTGCTTTCTGCAGCTATTTCTGACAGCCGTACGGATATAGTATGACACAGTTTCTCAATGTAACCTTGCAGTTTCCTCTCAAGGCTTTCTCTCTTCCAGATGCAAAGGAGTCCATCACATGACTGACAACAACAGCTGGGGCGCTCCCCCTTCCTCGCCCTCACCGGCGACCGCCCCGAAGCGCATCGCTGTCATCATCGCCGCAATTGTCGGCATCATTGCGCTGACTGCGGGCATCACGTGGGCTATAGCCGCAAACACCAACTCGACCCCTTCCTCCGACTCGGCCGCGGCGTCTTCACCCGAAGCTGCCCCAAGCGAACAGATACCGAGTTCGGAGGAAACTACTGAAACCACCAAAAAGAATTACACGTTCGTCGACGACCCCGAATACACCCGAGAACAAAAATGTGGCGAAATGGCTGACGCTTTCCGGGACAAGATTGATAACCCAATGACCGTCTTCTGCGACGATGACTGGCTGCTCCTCGCCCAAGAAAACAGCTCGCTGTATTACCTCCATTCCTGGGCAGGCAACTCATGGATCCCGCACGAGGCCGACGGCGAATTTTCAGACTCACACATGGACTGCTATGACCGAAAGGAATTGATTGAGGATGGCCTTCCAGAGCAATATGTCGATGACGTTCCCCTCTGCTCCTCTGAAGAGTTGGCCGCAGCTGACCAAGAGAAAGAGCTAAAACCAGGCTACTTGGGCGACCTCTGTGACGGAAGCTACATCCTCATTGTTGACAGTGTGCTTGTGCCCTACGGCGAACTCAGAACACCGTACGTCGACCAGGCACTCGCCCAGCATCCTGGTGCTAAGTCGATGCCGGGACTGGCCTGCAATTCCTTGCGCTCTGAAGTCGATGGTAAGGAGGTCTTTGCCATTTACTACGACGCCGGCCACAGCGTGGATGAGGTCTGTAAACTCAAGGCGCGGTACGGTGGCAACGCCCGTTCGCTCAACAACAATGCAGATTTCAGCGATCCCTGCTAACCCCTCGAAAGGATTTTTCGCCTCGTGGCACACTACAACCTCTATAACTCCCTCAACTTGGACCCTTCCGCTGATTCCGCGGCATTGGCCTCGGAACTCGAGCACCGCCTCGCCACGACGGATCCTTCCAACGCCGCGCTTTACGACGAACTCTCCACCGCCCACAGCATCTTTTCCCGCCAGGACCGCCGCGAGCAGTATGACCGAGCACTCGCGGATCCCTTTGGCCCCGAGGTGGACGTCGCCCGCATCCGTGAGATCGCCAACTCCGGCTCGGGCGTGCAGCTCATGCCGCAGCCTTCGAGCGCCCAGGCTTCCGGCTCCTCCAGCTTCAACGTTGATTTCTCCTTCCCCGTGGAGCCCTCCCGTCAGCGTGCCCAGTCGATTCAGTGGTGCATCGTGTGGGGTCTGCTGGCCTTCATGTGGATCATTTCCACCATTCGCGGCCTCGGCGCCCTCGCGGAGGTCGGCAACGCCAGCAGTATCGAGCTTCTGTACGGCGCTGATGACTACGTCGACGAGGCTAGCTCCGCCGGCGCCTTCTTCTTTATGGTCGCCGGCGGTACCCCGGTCTACCTGATGATTGCGGAATTCATCTGGTCCCTGCGCAAGACCTTGGGCCGCAAGCAGGCCGAAAAGACCGCCTAAAACGCCGAAACCCGCGGCCATAAAGCCGCGGGTTAAGGGGGGACTAGCGCAGGCGCTGGCCTACAAAGCCGGCGGCAAGGGTGTTGCCGCTGGACTGATCAATGAGCAAGAAATTGCCCACCGCGCCGCGAGCGGCATAATCCTCCACGGGAAGCTCCGCCTGGGTTTGGACGGTGATGAACGCAATGTCATTGAGGGCTGCTGATTCCGGCGCCTCAACATCGGCCACGCCATCGAGGTCGAGGATGCGCTCCACCGACGCCACGCGGGCCTTGACCAGCGCCGCACCATAGCGCAGCTTCACCATCTGTCCCGCGCGCAGCTCCTTGTCCGTGAGGACCACCGCGGTGGCGGCGAATTCGCGCACCTCCTCCGGGCGCTGCGTGCCGGCGATGAGGTCGCCGCGAGCCAAATCGATGTCATCGGCCAGCCGCAGAACCACGGAGTCGCCGGCGCGCGCCGCCTCGTCTTCAGCAAGCGAGCCATCGGTGGTGTCAATCGCGGTGACGGTCGAGGTGCGCCCGCCCGGGAGCGTTACCTCATCCCCCACCGCCACGTGCCCGGCCTTCACGCGGCCGGCATATCCGCGGTAGTCAGAGGCGTGTTCGCGAATGACGTACTGGATAGGGAAACGGAAGTCCAGGTCATCGGCGCGGCCGGTGGCCACGGGGACGGTCTCTAGCGTTTCAAGGACCGTCGGCCCCTCGTACCAATCCATGGTGGTGGAGCGCTCCACCACGTTATCGCCCTTGAGCGCAGAAATCGGGATGGCCACCGAATCGGTGATACCCAAGCGCGCTGCAACCTCGTTGAACTCGGACTCGATATCGCGGAAGGTTGCTTCGTCATAGTCCACCAGATCGATCTTGTTCACGCCCAGGATGACGTGGCGCACGCCCAAGAGTGCTGCGACGTTGAGGTGGCGGCGGGTTTGTTCGACGACGCCATTGCGGGCGTCGACAAGCAGCACCACCACCTGGGACGTGGACATGCCGGTCACCGTATTGCGCGTGTACTGCACGTGGCCCGGGGTATCGGCGAGAATGAAGGTGCGCTTCTCGGTGGCGAAGTAACGGTAGGCCACGTCGATGGTGATGCCCTGCTCGCGCTCGGCACGCAGGCCGTCCACCAGCAAAGAGAGATCCATGCCGTCAAAACCGCGGTCGGCGGAGGAACGCTCCATGGACTCCACCTGGTCCGCGAGCACGGACTTGGT
This sequence comes from Corynebacterium sp. HMSC066C02, assembly GCF_001814945.1. Classification (NCBI taxonomy): domain Bacteria; kingdom Bacillati; phylum Actinomycetota; class Actinomycetes; order Mycobacteriales; family Corynebacteriaceae; genus Corynebacterium; species Corynebacterium sp. HMSC066C02. Next base: position 45,216 of record NZ_KV818452.1, read on the forward strand.
GTCATAAAGCAGACGGCCCACGAAGGTGGACTTGCCGTCATCGACGGAGCCGGCGGTGCACAGACGCAGAGTATCGCGCTGTTTGAGGGCGCCGACATTCGGCGCGAGGGTAGTCGTCATCAGAAGTAGCCTTCCTTCTTGCGGTCCTCCATGGCGGACTCGGACAATTTGTCATCGGCGCGGGTGGCTCCGCGCTCGGACAGGGTGGAAATGGAGATTTCCGCGAGCACTTCATCCGGCGAGGCGGCGGTGGATTCCACGGCACCGGTGCAGGACATATCCCCCACGGTGCGGTAGCGCACGGTGCGGGTCTCCAACGGTTCATCCTCGCGCGGTCCGCCCCACTCGCCTGGTGTCAGCCACATGCCGTTGCGGTTAAACACCTCACGCTGGTGCGAATAATAGATGGAGGGAAGCTGCAGGTTGCGCGCGCCGATGTATTCCCAAATATCGGACTCAGTCCAGTTGGAAATGGGGAAGACGCGGACGTTTTCGCCGGCCATCTTGCCGCCGTTGTACAGGTCCCACAGCTCCGGGCGCTGGCGGCGCGGGTCCCAGCCACCGAAGGAATCGCGGATGGAGAAGATGCGCTCTTTGGCGCGGGCGCGTTCTTCGTCGCGGCGCGCACCACCCAGGACAGCGTCATAGCCGCGCTCCGCGATGGTCTCCACCAGCGGCACGGACTGCAGCGGGTTGCGGGTACCGTCGGGGCGCTCCTGGAGGTCGCCGCGGTCGATCCAGTCTTGGACCAGCGCCACGTGCAGGCGGGCGCCGGTCTCGGCGACGAGCTGATCGCGGAAGTCAATGACCTCCGGGAAGTTGTGGCCGGTATCCACGTGGATGAGCTCGAAGGGCACTGTGGCCGGCGCAAAGGCGCGGCGGGCGAGCTCGAAGACGACGACGGAATCCTTGCCGCCGGAAAAGAGCAGGCCTACCTTGTCGAATTGCCCGGCGACTTCGCGCAGGATGTGGAGGGATTCGTTCTCTAAATCTTTAAGGTGTGGTGAAAGAGTCATTATTCGTGTAACCCGCATTCTGTCTTGCCGTCAGCGAAAATACGCCCGGAGCGTGCATCCTCGCCCTCGCCTACCGGGAAGGTCAACGGCGCGCAGCCGATGGAACGGTAGCCCTGCAGGGTGAGGGGGTGAATGATGAGATCGTGTTCCTTGATGTAGGCGTCGGTGTTATCGAGGTCCCAGGTAATAATCGGAGAAATCTTCAGCCGTCCCGTGCGGTCCAGGCTCAGCGCCGGGGCGGTGGCGCGGTGCTCGGAATCGGCGCGGCGCAGGCCGGTGACCCACCCGACGTAGGGGTCCATGGCCATGTTGAGCGGCTCCACCTTGCGCATGCGGTTATAGGCCGCAACGTCGCGCGCATAGAGACGCGGGCCATAAATCTTGTCCTGTTCCTCTGGGCTCAACAGTGGGCGCACGGTCACCAGCGGCAGGTCCGCATAGCGCTTGGCGACGTCCCCCGCTACCTTGAGCGTCTCCGGAAAGTGCCAGCCGGTGTCGATGAAGAGCAGGTCGGCGTCTAAGTGGGCGCGGTGCGCGAGCTCGGCCAGCACGGTGTTTTCCATGGACATCGTGACGGCGAGCCGGCCCGGCGCGTGTTCGGCGGCCCACGCGGTAATCGTTTCGGCGGAGGCATCGTGGAGCTTATCGGCCCACTTGTCGACGAGATCCTGGTTGCGCTGGGCCACGGCAGGCTCGAGCGGCGCGGTGTCGCGGGTGCCTTCGGGGCTAATGCTGGGGTCGCGGTAGTCGCCGCGGTCCAGCAGGTTAATCGGTTCGGTCATGACTCCTCACATTAAAGGCAGCTGTGCTTGTGTGCAGCCCCACTAAGGGGCGCGAGGGCTGTGAGCTTGGGTAGTAGGGAGAATAAAAATTAGCCAGACTGAACCGAGCGGACTAGATTTACAGACTAGACAGTCTATTTTTACCGAACTGAAGGGGTTCTTATGCAGCGTGTAGCCATCGTCGGGGACGGCCCCGCAGCGCTCTCCACCGCCGAGCGACTCATCGGGGCCGGGCTGTGCGTGGACCTGTACTGCCAGCGCCCTGCGCCCTTCGGTTTGCTGCGACGCTTCGCTGGGCTCTCCGGCGCAGAATCTATCGCCGCGCCATGCCCGAAGGGGACCACGCCGCGCCTGCGGCTTATCGGCAACGTGCGCGTGGGTAATGGCCCGGACGCGGACATCAACCATTCGGATCTCAACCAGCTTTCCGCCTCCGGCGACCGCCACTTGGTTTTACTGGAACTCATGGCCCGCGGCGTGGCCATCACGACATGGGAGGGCCTCTGCCACCCCACCGCCGACGTAGAAGATTGGGCCACCGTCACGGAACAGGCCCAGCGCGCACCGGTGTGCTTCTAGCGCGCGAGCGCGCGAGCTAGGCGCTCGCGCGTTGATACGGGGAAGCCTGCCGCCAGTCCTCGCACCACCGCACTCGCTAGACGCGCGGGCTAGCGCCCGCGCAACCATAACGGATAGACTTTTGCGGTCAATGCCCTTCAGCGGCCCAGCGCAGCAACCGCGCGGCCGCCAACATGCACGAAACGCTGGCACATGGAACTCCTACGTATCCTCCTATCCCGTTCGAAGCCGTATACCGGCTACGTCATCGCGGTGCTGCTCCTCCAGGCGCTATCCACCGCAGCAACGCTTTACCTTCCTTCGCTCAACGCGAAGATCATCGACAGAGGCGTGGCCCAAGTAGACATCGACTACATCTGGCACACCGGCGGCATCATGCTCATCGTGGCCTTCGTCCAAGTTCTCGCCGCCATCGCCGCCATCTGGTTTGGTTCCCGCACCGCCATGGGCCTCGGCCGCGACCTGCGCTCCGATATCTTCCGCCGCGTCACCCGTTATTCCGCCGAAGACATGAGCAACTTCGGCACCGCCACCCTCATCACCCGCGGCACCAATGATGTCCAACAGATCCAGATGGTCTACATGATGATCCTCAACTTCATGGTCACCGCCCCCATCATGTCCATCGGCGGCATCATCATGGCCATCCGCGAAGACGCTGGAATGTCCTGGCTCGTCGCGGTCTCCGTCATCGTGCTGCTGGCCGCCATCTCCCTCATCATCGTCCGCCTCATGCCGCTCTTTCGCGCCTGGCAGGGCAAGCTCGACGTCATGAACGGCACCCTGCGCGAGCAAATCGCCGGCATCCGCGTCGTCCGCGCCTTCACTCGCGAGGAGCACGAAGCCGAGCGCTTCCGCACCGCCAACCGCGACCTGACCAACCTCTCCCTCAAGGTCGGCCAACTGTTCATTCTCATGTTCCCCATCATCACCGTCATCCTCAACGTGGCCACCGGCGCGGTCCTGTGGTTCGGCGGCCACCGCGTGGACGAAGGCCTCGTGGAGGTCGGCTCGCTGACCGCTTTCCTGCAGTACCTGCTGCAGATCCTCGCCGCGGTCATGATGGGCACCTTCATGGCGATGATCCTCCCCCGCGCCATCATTTGCGCGCGCCGCATCACCGATGTCCTCGAACACGAACCCTCCATCACCGAGCCGGCTCAGCCCCGTACCCCGGAGCACTCCGAGGGCGTCGTCGAATTCGACAACGTCTCCTTCCAATACGCCGGCGCCGAAACGCCCGTGCTTCACGACGTCTCCTTCACCGCCACCCCCGGCACCACCACCGCGCTCATCGGCGCAACCGGTTCCGGCAAGACCACCGCGCTCTCCCTCATCCCGCGCCTCTATCTCCCGACGAAGGGCCGCGTGCTTCTCGACGGCACCGATATCGCCGAGATGGCTCGTAAAGACGTCGTCAAGCGTGTGGGCCTCGTGCCGCAGAAGCCTTACCTGTTCAGCGGCACCGTGGCCTCCAACCTGCGCCTGGGTGCGCCGGAGGCCACCGATGAGGAGCTGTGGAACGCGCTGCGCGTGGCCCAAGCGGACTTTGTTGAGGACCTCGACATGCACATCTCCCAGGGCGGCACCAACGTCTCCGGCGGCCAGCGCCAACGCCTGTCCATCGCCCGCATGCTCGTCGCCCGCCCGTTGGTGTATCTCTTTGATGATTCCTTCTCCGCGCTGGACGTGCTCACGGATGCCGCCGTGCGCTCCGGAATGCGCGAGTACACCGCCGAAGCCACAACCATCATCGTGGCGCAGCGCGTGAGCTCGATTGTGGATGCAGATCAGATTCTGGTCATGGACGCCGGACGCGTCGTCGCCCGCGGCACGCACGGGGAGTTGCTCGAGTCCTCCGAGACGTACCGCGAAATTGTGGAATCCCAGAAGACCTCGGAGGTGGCATAAATGACTGAGCAGGACAACGCTACGTTGAGTGAAGACACCACTGCCGAGATCGAGGAGAAGACCGGCGAGAACGCCCCGCGCAAAGCCAAGAACTTCTGGCCCTCCGCCAAGCGCCTCTTTGGTCTCCTCGCGCCGTTCAAGGCGCAGCTTTGGGCAATTGCGGCGATGAATATCATCTGCGTGTTCCTCGCCGTGGCCGCGCCGAAGGTCATGGGCATGGCCACCGACGTTATTTTTTCCGGCGTCATTTCCCGCCAGCTGCCCGCTGGTGTAACCAAGGACCAGGCGATCGCGGCGCTGCGCGCGGGTGGGCAGGATAAGTTCGCCGACATGGCCTCAGCAATGGACTTGCACCCCGGCTTCGGCATTGATTTTTCCAAGCTGGGCACGATTATTGGCATCGTGATTGCGATGTACGTGGTGTCCTCTCTCTTCCAGTGGTGGCAGGGCTTTTTGCTCAACTCTCTGGTGATGAAGGTGGTCTTCGACCTACGCGAGAACATCGAGGCCAAGCTCAACCGCTTGCCGCTCAATTACTTCGACACGCAGTCGCGCGGTGACCTTCTCTCGCGCACCACCAACGACACCGATAACATCCAGTCCGCCCTCCAACAGGCCATCTCGCAGCTGTTCTACAACCTGCTCATGGTCGTGGGCATCACGGTCATGATGTTCACCGTGTCTTGGCAGCTAGCCCTCGTCGCGCTGCTGGCGCTGCCGCTGACCGCGGTGGTGATTGCGGTCATTGGCTCGCGCGCGCAGAAGCAATTCAAGGCGCAGTGGAAGGCCACCGGTGACCTCAACGGACAGGTCGAGGAAGCCTTCTCCGGCCACGACCTAGCGACTGTCTTCGGGCGCATCGATTCTATGACGAAGGAGTTTGATAAGCGCAACGAGGAGCTGTTCCGCTCCGCGTCGCTGGCGCAGTTCCTGGCCGGAATGATGATGCCGATCATGCAGTTCATCTCCTACCTGTCGTACGTGGTCATCGCGGTGCTGGGCGCGCTCAAGGTGGCCTCCGGCTCGCTGACATTGGGTGGCGCGCAGGCCTTCATCCAGTACTCCCGCGAGTTCAACCAGCCGCTGGGCCAGCTCGGCGGCATGATGCAGCAGGTGCAATCGGGCGTAGCGTCGGCGGAGCGCGTCTTCGAGTTCCTCGACGCCGAAGAAGAGCCCGCCGAGGAGCCCACCTCCCGCTTGGGTGGGCGTGCGAAGGGGCTCGTGGAATTCGAAGACGTCGACTTCGCTTATGACCCCGACAAGCCGCTGATCCAGGACCTCAGCCTGCGCGTGGAGCCGGGACAGACCGCGGCGATCGTCGGCCCCACGGGTGCTGGCAAGACCACGCTGGTCAACCTCATCATGCGTTTCTACGACATCGATTCGGGCACCATCCGCCTCGACGGCGTCGACACCGCGCAGATATCCCGCCACGAGCTGCGCTCCCAGGTGGGCATGGTGCTGCAGGACGCCGTGGTTTTCGAGGGCACCATCATGGACAACATCCGCTACGGCCGCCTCGACGCCACCGACGAGGAGGTCATCGCCGCCGCGAAGGCCACCTACGTGGACCGCTTCGTCCACTCCCTCCCCGACGGCTATGACACCAAGATTGACCAGGATGGCGGCGCGATTTCCGCCGGCGAACGTCAGCTCATCACCATCGCCCGCGCCTTCCTGGCGCAGCCGGCGCTGCTCATCCTCGATGAGGCCACCTCATCCGTGGATACCCGCACCGAGGTGCTCGTTCAGCAAGCCATGAACGCGCTGCGCGCGGACCGCACCTCCTTCATCATCGCGCACCGCCTCTCCACGATTCGCGACGCCAACCTCATCATCGTCATGGAAGAAGGCCGCATCGTCGAACAGGGCACCCACGCCGAGCTTCTCGACGCCCACGGCGCCTACTGGCGCCTCCACCAGTCCCAGTTCCGCGAGGACTAGCGCTAGTCGACGGTCACAGACATCGTCGGGGCCGAGAACGTGTCACCCGTGAGGTTCGCCAGCTCAAGGGTGACGTCGCTTAAGGAAAGGTGCTCCATGAGGGCGTCGGGAAGCTCAGTATCAGGGACGGGATTCCGTTGCGGAATCCCGAGCTGATCGAGGACGGCATTGATATCGTCGCTGGTGAGATCCGCCGTGACGGGCACGGTGCGCACGCCTTCGACGGTGGGCGTGGAGGTCAGGGACGTCGCCACGATACGCACTGAACCCTCCACTTCGGTCAAGGCGTCGTCCGTAGTGAGCAGGCCATCGCCGGCGTTGCCCGGCAGCGTGATAGCCAAATCGCGCACAACGAGGCGGTCCCCGGTGAGCTCGAGGACGCGCACCTCCCCGTCGCGGGTGGGCATCGTGCCCAGCGAGGCTTTCACGTTCCCCGTCAGCGTCACCTCATCAGCCGTCACGGTGGAGAAATAAGGTTGTGCGGGCGCAACTTGCGCCCCAACTAGTCCCGCACTACTCCCCAGGATTAGCGCGCTGAGCACGGCTACCCCGGCCTTCACGCGCGTAAGGCGAACCACGCTCTGATGCCAACGCAAACGACGGCAATTAACCATCGCTAGACTCCCAGGCCAAGGTCAGCGCGCCGCCAACGATGCCGAGTACTGAGCCGATAAGGAAGCCACCCAGGTTAGAGGTGGGCAGCGCGATGACCGCCACGATGATGCCGAGCACTCCCAGGTACGTTGAGGTGGCCGGGCGGAACCACGCGCCGAGGCCAAACATGGCCAACAGCGCCCCGATGAGCAGCGTGGACACACCCGACACGGTAGAAATCATGACGAGCAGGTCTGAAATCTGCACCGTGAAATAGGCGGGAAAGGCAATGACAACGCCAGAAAGAATGAGCAGCAACCCCGGAAAGAACGGCCGCCGGCCACGCCACGCCTTAAACCGCGCCCACACCCCGCCTGTGGCTGCCGCGGGAGCTACAGCCTGGTCGACATCGAGAGAATCCGGCGCTTCTGCTCCATGCAGTGCTGCGTCGGAATCCCTAGCGTGATCAGCAGACATTGTCGCGGCCCCGCTCCACAGAGACGCCCACGTTCTTTGCGGATAGCGTCTTCGCGCCGAGGGAGGTGGCACGGACGTCGTCGGCAGTCAGCGAAACCTGCTTGGCATAGAGGCCCCACGTCCCCGGGTCGGCGGACTGGGACAGCTGGCTGGCGTCGATGCCCACGTTCGCGTCCTGCATGACCAGCGAGCCCTCGATATTCGACGCACCAACGAGGAGACCAGTGGCCTCCACACTGTTATCGCCCTTCGCCTTGAGCGCGAGCGTGGACTCCCCCACCGCAGGCAGGTCAGTGGTGACATAAAGACACAAATCCGAGGCCACGGCGTGTTCCATCTTTAGCCGCGCGGTGGGAACATCCTCCTCGCCCTTCTTGTCGCTATCCACAAACAAGGAAAAGCCATCGCCTTCCAAGTGACGAATGTTGACGTTGAAGAACGTACCCGAGAGCGCCAGATTCGCCGTCAGACCGCCCTGCGCAACCGCAACTCCGGCCACTCCGAATGCTGCGAAGCCCGCAACGAGGCCCACTGCGGCCTTCGGAACATTGATTCTGCCCACAACGCCTCCTGAATTCTTAGCCCTCAAGATGATAGCTGAATCCTGACTCACTGATTTAGACGGCGAGGATTTAAGGTAGGAGGCACGCACAGCAGCAATCAAAGGAGCGCTCATGTTCGGCTGGATTGCCATCGCCGCATCGGTCCCGGTGTGGCTGTACTTTTTCTACCGCCTCACGGTGCTGTTTCGGTTCATCCGCTCCGGCGGGCCCACACAGCTGAACCGTACCGACCGCCCCATGGCGCGCCTCGGCCGCGTGCTCATCGAAGTCTTCGGCCATACCCACTTCAAAGGCCGGCCGCTGGTCAACGCCGCGCACTGGCTCGTGATGGTGGGATTCCTCTTCGGCGCCATCGTGTGGTTCGAGGCCTATATCCAAACCTTCGCGCCCGATAAAGGCTGGCCGTGGCTCAGCGACTGGCCGGTGTACCACTTCATCGAAGAGGTCCTCGCCATCGGCACCGTGCTCGGTATCTGTTTCCTCATCGGCGTGCGCCTAAAGCTCGGCCACACCGATCGCGGCAGCCGCTTCTACAACTCGCAAGTCTTCCCCGCACGCCTGGTGGAGGCCATCGTCTTCCTCGAAGGCCTCGGCATGCTCGCCGTCAAGGCCGCCGCCATCGCCACGTACGGCGGTGGCTCCCCGTGGGCTGATTTCTTGACGATGCGTGTGGCGGGGGTTATGCAGGCGTCGCCAAGCATGGTGCAATTCTTTGCCCTGGTGAAGCTGCTGACGGGCCTGGTGTTCATCGCGTGCATCGCCCACTACTTCCAATGGGGCGTGATGTGGCACCGCTTCATGGCGTTCTTCAACATCTTCTTCCAACGCAACGCCGACGGCGAGAAGGCGCTGGGCGCTCTCCCCACGCCGGACTTGGAGGACCTCGAGCCAGGGAGCTGGAAGATGCTTCTCGACGCCTCCTCCTGCACCGAATGCGGCCGCTGCCAGGACCTGTGCCCCGCATGGAACACCGACAAACCGCTGAGCCCGAAGAAGCTCATGATGGACCTGCGCCAGAGCGCGCTGGATAACTACAACCCACACGAGGGGCTCAACGTGCTGGCGATGGCGGGCACGATTGATGATGACGTCCTGTGGTCCTGTACCAACTGCGGTGCGTGCGTGGACCAGTGCCCGGTGGATATCGAGCACATCGACCACGTGGCGGACCTGCGTCGCTTCAAGGTGCTGGCGGAATCCGACTTCCCGTCGGAGCTGACCGGGCTGTTTAAGAACATGGAGACGAAGGGCAACCCGTGGGGCCGCAACGCTTCGGAGCGCCGCGCGTGGATTGATGAGGCGCGTGCCGACGGCATCGAGGTGCCGATCATCGGCGAGGACGCCGCCGACTTTTCGGACCTGGAGTACCTGTTCTGGGTCGGTTGCGCGGGTGCTTACGACGACAAGGGCCGCGCCACGACGCGCGCGGTGGTGGACATGCTGCACACCGCCGGCGTGAAGTTCGGTGTGCTGGCCACGGGCGAGGCCTGTACCGGTGACCCGGCGCGCCGTGCCGGCAATGAGTTCCTGTTCCAGGTGATGGCGGAGCAGAACGTTGCCACGCTTAACGACGCCTTCGCCGGCGTCCCGAAGGGCCAGCGCAAAATCATCACGACGTGCCCGCACTGCTTCAACACGATTCGCAACGAGTACCCGGACTTCGACGGCCATTTCGATGTGCTGCACCACACGCAGCTGCTCAACCGTTTGGTGCGGGAGAAGCTGCTCGTGCCCGTGCCGCGGTCGCCGGAGAACCGCCGACCCGTCACGTATCACGACCCGTGCTTCCTGGGCCGCCACAACAAGGTCTTCGACCCGCCGCGTGAGCTCGTGGAGGCGACCGGTGCATCGCTTGCGGAGATGGACCACAACCGCGATGCGGCCTTCTGCTGCGGTGCCGGTGGCGCGCGCATGTTCATGGAAGAAAACTTGGGAAATCGGGTTAATGAGTTCCGCTCGGAGCAGGCCGTGGCGACGGGCGCGGAGCAGATTGCGACGGGCTGCCCGTTCTGCAATGTCATGCTCACCGGTGGCGTGAAGTCCATCGCGCCGCAGACACAGGTCAGCGATGTGGCGCTCATGCTGCGCGACGCCATTGCCCCCACTGGCGAACTTCCCGCCGCGCGCGAGAAGGCCTTCCTCGATACTCCCCGCCGCGAACCCGTCCCAGAAAAGCCCGCCTCGGAGGAGGCTTCCAGCATCCCGTCCACCGCGCCGCAAGCACCCGCAGCGCCAAGCACGCCCGCGTCATCATCCGCGCCCAACGCGCCGAGCACGCCCGCAGCGCCATCTGCCCCCAGCACGCCGAGCGCACCGCAAGCACCCGCCGCGCCGAGCGCACCGCAAGCACCCGCCGTGCCGAGCGCACCGCAAGCACCCGCCGCGCCGAGCGCACCGCAGGCGCCATCAACGCCGACTGCACCCAGCGCGGCTTCGCCAACGGCTCCCAGTGCCCCGCAGGCCCCAACTACGCCTCAGGTGGCAGGAGCTCCAACTGCTCCTACGGCACCAAGTGCTACCAAAGCACCTGCAGCACCGCCCGCACCGAACGCGCCCGGGGCTCCATCTGCAAACACTCCGGCACCGAACGCAACCGCTGTACCGCAGGCACCAGTGAACACACCCGCCGCGCCCCAGGCACCAGCGAACGCCCCCGCAGCACCTGCCGCACCCCAGGCACCCGGTGCACCATCGACGCCAAACGCGGCCGCTGTACCGACTGCCCCGGCGGCGCCCAAAGCTACGACAACACCAAACGTTCCCGGCGCTCCGGCAGCGCCAGCAATTCCCCCGGCGGCGCCCAAGGCTGCAACAACGCCAAACACACCGCAAGCACCCGCAGCTCCGGCGGCGCCCGCGGCACCGCAAGCACCTGCGGATACTCCTTCGGTGCCGAAAGCTCCGACTGCGCCAGCAGCACCCGCCGCTCCGTCCGCGCCGATTCCCCCGCCGAAGGCTCCGGCTGCGCCGCAGGCTCCGGAGGAAGGGGCGTCGGAAAGCAAGGACTAGTGCGACGTCGGCCACATCAACGCCGCGCAAGGTAGGCGTGCCTGATACCCCACAGGTACGCTCTACTCCATGCACACTGACGTGACCTACGTCCTCGCCTCGGGCGAAAGCAATTACACCGACTCGCTGGTGTCCTTCGCATGGATCATGGTGGTAGCGCTGCTAGCACCGTTGGTATCCCATGCCCTAGGCAAGAAGATGCCGGCCGTGGCGCTGCTTATTTTCTTCGGCATGCTCATCGGCCCTTCGATGTTGGGCTTGGCGCACGAAGACCCCGGCATTGGCATGCTCAAGGAGCTCGGCGTGGGCGCGCTGTTCCTCCTTGCGGGTTTCGAAATTGACCTCGCCGCCCTGAAATCGAGGGAAGCCGCCACAGGGCTATCCACGTGGCTCATCTGCGTGGTGGCGTGTGGCGTCGGCGCCTACTTCCTCATGGATGACATCCCCAGCGCCATCGTCATGGCCATCGCTTTGACCTCGACTGCTCTGGGCACCATCACACCGATGCTCAAACAGGACAAACTCCTGGGCACTCGAGTGGGCGATTCCGTGGTCATCCACGGCGCGATCGGTGAGGTCGCGCCAATTACTGCAATGGCGCTCCTCTTGGGAACGCGCTCCACGTGGACAACGATGCTGATTCTTCTCGCCTTCATCGCAATCGCGGTCACCGTGGCCGTCATGCCCTTCGCCATTACCACCCTCATGCCGTGGTTCAAGGACGCCTTCATCTCCGGGGCGGGCTCCACCAACCAAACCATCATGCGTCTCATCATCCTGATGTTGGCCATCCTCATGGCAGTGACGGCGGTATTCGAACTCGACATCGTCCTGGGCGCCTTTGCAACGGGCATCATCCTCAACCGCATCATTCCCGATGAGTTCCATAAAGGCTTGGAAAACCGCCTCGACGTGGTTTTTTATTCCATGCTCATTCCCGTCTTCTTCGTGGTCTCCGGCATGGCGATTGACTGGAACGTCATCATGGACGAGCCCATCAAGGTCCTCGGCATCCCGCTGCTCATCCTGGTAACCCGTGGCCTGCCGGTGTTCCTACGCGAAAACCTTCACCAAACCGGCTCCAACGTCGAAACCACCCGCGAACGCATCCAGGTTGCCCTCTACGCGGCGACCGGCCTGCCCATTATCGTGGCGGTGATGACGCTAGCGGTGGATTCGGGCATCGTCGATTCTGAGATCGCCTCGATCTTCATCGCCGGCGGCGCGCTCACCGTTGCAATCTTCCCGTTCCTCTCCAGCCTTGTGCGCGAAAAGGAACCCGCAAAGGCAGAGGATTAAGGCTGTTAAAATAGCCAATGTGACTAATCCTTTCAGCATGCGGCTTTCCGACGCCGAACGGACCGACGCCGTCAACGACCTCGCCCAAGCACTGGGTGAAGGTCGCCTCACCATGGATGAGTTTGAGGAGCGCACCGACGCGGTGATGCAGGCAACGACCCGCCGCGAACTAGCAGATGTCTTCATGGATATCCCCACCAAGGCCAGCAGCGAGCTCAAGATCTACTCCCAAGGTGAGGTCGCCCGCGCCTACCAATCAACCCGGAAACCCCGCTTGGCCACCGCGTTGGTCGGCTCCCTTGGGCTCTTTTTCGGCTCGATTGCATCCTTCGCTGCTCTGTCCGGCGTCACCGCCGCACTCACCGGCACCGGATTGCTCTTCCTCATCCCCGCGTTGTGGATCATGCTCTACGTGGCCAAGGTGGGCCCGGAGTCCTGGCACCGTCCGTCGCCGCGCCAGATCGAGCGCCAGCGCATGCGCGAGCTGAAGGCCGCCGGCGCTGAAGAACGCGCGCAGATGCGGGCGTTGGAGCAGGCGCAGTGGGCGGAACGGCGGCGCCAAGCAAGCGAAATTACTGGGGATGCGATGAATCTGGCCAAACGCAAGCTGGAGCAGTGGAACCAGAAGTAACATATCCGGCATGACACACAACCGGATTTTTGATCAATCCACCAAACTACAAGGCGTTGCCTACGATATTCGCGGCGAGGTTTCCACGGAAGCCGAGCGCATGGAGCTCGACGGGCACAGCATTCTGAAGCTCAACACCGGCAACCCGGCGGTGTTCGGTTTCGATGCGCCGGATGTCATCATGCGCGACATGATTGCGGCGCTGCCGACCTCCCAGGGCTACTCCACGTCGAAGGGTATTATCCCAGCGCGACGCGCGATTGTAACCCGCTATGAGCTGGAGGATTTCCCCAGCTTCGACGTCAATGACGTGTACCTGGGAAACGGCGTCTCCGAGCTGATTTCGATGGTCACGCAGGCGCTGCTTGACGACGGCGATGAGGTTCTCATCCCCGCCCCTGACTACCCGCTGTGGACGGCGGCGACATCGCTGGCGGGTGGCACGCCTGTGCACTATTTGTGCGATGAGGAGGATGATTGGAATCCGTCCATTGAAGATATTCGCGCAAAAGTAACGGAGAAGACCAAGGCCATTGTGGTCATTAATCCGAATAACCCGACGGGTGCCGTGTACTCGCGTGAAACGCTGCAGAAAATCGTGGATGTAGCGCGCGAATATAACCTGCTGATTCTGGCCGATGAGATTTATGACCGCATTCTCTACGACGGTGCGAAGCACATTTCCATCGCCTCCCTGGCCCCGGATTTGCTGACGATCACGTTTAATGGCTTGTCCAAGGCCTACCGCGTGGCCGGCTACCGCGCTGGCTGGATGGTGCTCACGGGCCCGAAGTCCCATGCGCGTGGCTTCATCGAGGGCTTGGACTTGCTGGCGGGCACGCGCCTATGCCCAAATGTGCCGGCACAGCACGCGATCCAGGTGGCGCTGGGTGGGCGGCAGTCCATTTATGAGCTCACCGGTGAGGGCGGGCGCTTGCTCAAGCAGCGGAATATTGCCTACGAGAAGCTCAATGAGATTCCCGGCGTGTCCGTGGTAAAGCCGATGGGCGCGCTGTACTGCTTCCCGCGCTTGGATCCAGAGGTCTATGAGATCCACGATGACTCGAAGCTCATGCTCGACATTCTGCGCGCCGAGAAGATCCTCATGGTGCAAGGCACCGGCTTCAATTGGCCTACGCCGGATCACTTCCGCGTGGTTACGCTGCCGTGGGCATCGCAGCTGGAGAACGCGATTGAGCGGCTCGGCAACTTCCTGGTGAGCTACCGCCAGTAGCCCTGCTTCCCACGATCGGGCAGGCGTAAAGAGGCGCCCTCGCTGCCAGAAGCATTCAGGCGCCTCTTGGCTCAAACGCTAGCAGTCGGGTGGGGCGGGACTTCCCGGCTCAGAACGTGTGGATGTCGGTGATTCGGCCGGCTTTGCGGTCTGGGCGCGACGGCTTGTGCTAGGCACCGCAACGGTGCTTACTGTGTCTTGACGGTTTTCGTGAATCCGCTGGGCGCGTGGTGCGCGGTGCGGATGTACCGGTTCCCGCGGATCGCGGGGACCAGCCGGCACCCACTTAACCTTGCCGTTTTCCCGCACGATGCGGCCACGACCCGGCAGTCCGTTAATAGCGTTGTGGTATTTGCACAGCGGGGTGAGGTTTTCAGGATTCGTTTCGCCGCCGTGTCTCCATTCTTGGATGTGGTGTATCTGGCAATAGTCAGCCCCACACAAGCAACGGCCCCAAGCACAGGTTGGTTGTTCCCCACTTGCCATGATGCGCTGCTTCTCCGAGGCAACCCGCTGGGTGCGGTGAAGTTCCACGGGGCCTTTGACACGGTCGACGAGCATGACGAGTCCTTCTTCGGCGAACTCCCGCTCGATAAGTTCTTTGCCCGTAATCTTGGCGCCGTTGGATAGCTGGACCACGATATCCCCGAGGTCAGGCGCTGCACTGGAGGCAGATGCTGTGGTGTCGTGGCCGGGCGTCACATCGCTGCTGCCAGCACGTGCATCGTGGCCGGCATCAGCAGTGGGTGTATCTGGCTGGCTGGAAGCAGGAGTTGCGGCTGCAGAGGACGCTGTTGTGCAGGAAAGAGGTGCCGAGGAAGGCGCATTCGATTCTGCGGAGTCGGGGCGCGGGGTGGACGGGTCGCCCAAGCGGCCCAAGATTGTGGCGTACTCGGGAAGCTCCATGACGGCGAGGGTCTGGGGTACGGGGCGGGCGAGGCGGCCTTCTCGAAACGCAGCCGTAAACGAGCCGACGGGATCGTCTTCGTCGATGTTGGGACGCAGGTCCTCGATGAGCGCGGCCGGGGCCGTGAGCGTAAGTTTGGATAGCTCCTTTCCACGGCGAATTGTCACGCCAGGCTTTGGCGCGGGCGGCGGGTTGAGCTCACGGATGCGCTTGCGTGCATAGTGGGCCACGGCCTTTTCATCACCAGCTATGCCGCACAACTCAATGCGCAAATCCCACGCCTCACGCTGCTTCTTCAGCCTTCCTGCGAAGCGCTCAATGAGCAGCAGCGTGGGCAGGGCGTGGCCATTATCGCGAGCCGCTGCAATAGCGCGCGCTTGTTTGCGCTTAAAGGAGGTGGGGGCAAAGTAGACGTCGAAAAGCGCCAGCAAGGCGCGTGCCACAGACTCGGGACCCCACGCCCGCAGCTGCTCGAAGCTGAGCCCCGCAACGCCGGCGACGAGCTCGATGCCCGCCGCCTGGCTGCGAAGATGCGCTTCCACGAGGTTCATGCCAGCAACGCTAAACGCCCCACCCGCCTCACACAACGGCACCGCCGCCAGCCTGTGGATAACTTGTTGATCGCGTCATCAATAGTTTTCTTTTTAATGAAACTCATTCACAATGATGGGCATGACTAACCTAAATCCGTGGCGTATGGGGCTCATCAGCTTTCTTGCGCTCACCGCCCTGATAACGCTTGCGGGTTTGTTTCTACTGCGCCCCACCACCCCAACATCCGAGCACACCAGCGCCGATTTCTCCGCTACCTATGCGCTCAATCAGCCACAGGTCACCGGAACCGTCGACCGCGTAGATCACCATCTTTGCAGCGACCCCCACGCCGGCCAGGCCTTCGACGAAGCCCCGCTGATTCCCGCTGCGAGCGAGGACACCGGCTGCACCCGTGCACTGATAGATTTGACCTCCGGCGACGATACAGGGCGCAAAACCCAACTCATCTTCCACGGCCTGGCCAGCGACCCGACCCTCCACCCCGGTGACGAGGTAATACTGACAGTTTCCAGCGACGGCACCTATGCCTTCGCTGATTTTCAGCGCAGTGGAAACCTTGCGTTGTGGGCTATTATCGCGGCCCTTGTCATCATTGGCTTCGCTGCCTGGCACGGACTGCGCGCGCTGGTGGGCCTTGTAATCAGCTTGGCAATCGTCTTCTTCTACCTCATCCCCTCTCTCATTGAGGGCCATTCGGCGCTGCCACTCGCGCTCGTGACCTGCGCGACCATCCTCTTCCTAGCCGTCCCGCTGGTGCACGGCGTGAACTGGAAATCAGCCTCCGCCCTGGGAGGCGCATTGGTGGCGCTAGCGATTTCGGGGGCGTTGGGGTGGGCGTCGATAAGCAGCACGGCGTTAACAGGCTCGAGTTCGGAGGATAACCTCAAGCTGCTGCTCTACATGCCCGGAGTTTCCGTCGTGGGAGTGTTGCTGTGCGGGTTCATCATCGGTGCGCTCGGCAGCCTCAACGATATCGCGGTGGCGCAGGCCTCCACCGTGCGCGAGCTCCACGCCGCCGACCCCACAGCCGGACCCGGCGCGCTTTTCCTGTCAGCCATGAAGGTGGGCCGCGACCATATCGCTTCCATGGTGTATACCATCGTGCTGACCTATACCGGCGCGGCCCTGCCCCTGCTCATGCTCATCACGGCGGCGCAGCGCCCAGCCCTGCAGATCCTCTCCAGTGACCTCGTCGCCACGGAGGTTCTGCGCTCCCTTCTGGGCGCGATGGCCTTGACACTTGCGGTACCGCTGACCACCGCGATTGCGGCGTTTACTGTGCCGGAAGGACGCGACCAAGCGCCTCGACGGTCCAGCCAACCTCGCGCCAAGCATCGACGCTGAGCACGTTGCGCCCATCGATGATGTGGCGGCGGGCCACGAGCTCGCCGGCCTCAGCCGGGTCGAGGTCGCGGAATTCCTGCCACTCAGTAGCGAGGATGACCAGCTCGGTGTCCTTGAGTGCCTCGCTTGCCGACGCCACGTAATTCAACGTCGGGAACACCTTCTTCGCGTTCTCCATACCCTGCGGGTCATAGACCGTCACGGCGGCACCGGCCAGGGAGAGCGAACCGGCAACGGAGAGTGCTGGCGAGTCGCGGACATCATCGGAGTTGGGCTTGAAAGCGCAGCCCAGCACGGTAACGCGGTGGCCCAAAAGGGAGCCGTCGAATGCCTGCTTGGCCAGGTCCACGACGCGGTCGCGGCGGCGCATGTTGATGGCGTCGACCTCGCGCAGGAAGGTCAGCGCCTGGTCCGCACCCAGCTCGCCGGCGCGCGCCATGAAGGCACGGATATCCTTGGGCAGGCAGCCGCCGCCGAAACCCAGGCCAGCTCCGAGGAATTTGCGACCGATGCGCTCGTCGTAGCCGATGGCGTCGGCAAGCTTGACCACGTCCGCCCCAGCAATCTCGCAGATTTCTGACACGGCATTGATGAAGGAGATCTTGGTGGCCAGGAAGGCGTTGGCGGAGACCTTGACCAGCTCGGCAGTCTGCAAGTCGGTGACGATGAACGGGGTGTCCTGCGCGAGCGGCTGGGCGTAGACCTCGCGGGCGACCTCTTCGGCGTTACTTACACCGTCGGCGAGCCCTGCCTCGCCGACGCCGAGGACGATGCGGTCCGGGGTGATGGTGTCCTTGACGGCGTAGCCCTCGCGCAGGAACTCCGGGTTCCAGGCAATCTCCACGCTGGTGCCCTCTGGAGCAAGTTCATCGGCCATCTGCTGCAGCTCTGCCGCGGTACCTACCGGGACGGTGGACTTGCCAAAGATGATGTGCTCGCCTTTGAGGCGCGGTACGAGCTCCGTGATGACAGACTTCACGTAGGTGAGATCCGCGGCGTAGGAGCCGTGGGTCTGCGGGGTGCCAACGCCGAGGAAGTGCACGTTGGCGAACTCCGCGGCGTCGTCATAGCTGGTGGAAAAGTCTAGGCGGCCGGCCTCGATGTTGCGCTCGAGTACCTCTGGCAGGCCAGGCTCGTAGAACGGCACGCGGCCGTTCTTGAGAGCTTCAATCTTGTGTTCATCAACATCTACGCCGAGCACCTCGTGGTCGAGCTCCGCCATGCAAGCGGCGTGCGTCGCGCCTAGGTAGCCGGTACCAATCACAGTCATACGCATAACCGGGAATTTTAGGCGCGGTTGACCTGAAGCGCGCGGCGAGAACGAAAAGTTTAGCGGAAGTTCAGATAGGACTTCGACGGCGTCGGTCCACGCTGGCCCTGGTACTTCGAGCCCAACGCGCCGGAACCATACGGAGCTTCTGCTGGGGAGGACATCTTAAAGATGGCCAACTGGCCCACCTTCATCCCCGGCCACAGTGAAATGGGCAGGTTCGCGGTGTTGGACAGCTCGAGCGTGATGTGCCCGGAGAAACCCGGATCGATGAAGCCTGCCGTGGAGTGCGTGAGCAAGCCCAGGCGACCCAGGGAGGACTTGCCTTCCAAACGCCCCGCCAGGTTAGCCGGGAGGGTGAACTTCTCCAGAGTGGCGCCCAGCACGAACTCACCGGGGTGCAGCACGAAGGCGTCGCCTTCGGCCACCTCCACTTCGCTGGTGAGGTCCGGCATTTCCTGTTTGGGGTCAATATGCGTGTAGCGCGAGTTATTAAACACACGGAAGAACTTGTCCAAGCGCACATCGATGGAGGAAGGCTGGACCATCTCGGCGTCGAAAGGCTCGATGCTCAAACGCTCGGGAGCATCAGCGGCAATGGCGGCACGGATATCACGATCAGAAAGAAGCACGGTTGATAGTCTACCTCCCCACTGGGCCTTTTATGGCCTTAGGCGGCGGCGGTGCTAAGCTTTACTGCGATGCAAATTCTGCATTGCGCCGACGTAGTTTAATGGTAGAACTGCAGCTTCCCAAGCTGCTGGCGCGGGTTCGATTCCCGTCGTCGGCTCCACGTATTTTCCCAGTTCATGGACTAATTTCATACCTACAGGATGGACCATGACAGCCCCTATCTTCACGCCCAAAACCACAGCGGAGCTTCGCGCTGAACGTGAGCATGTACTTCAAGATCTTGCGCCCCGCACAATCGATGAGCTCCGCGAACAGCGCGCGGTTGATCAAATTTTAGCCATCGACGAGGCCACTCTGAATCGGTATGAAGCCCTGTGCTTCGCTATCGGCGACTAGACAGACACGTTTTCTCTCAGAGCTACATCGTCCCTAGCCTGAGATTCAAAAACTACCCCCACGTCAATACCAGGGCGTGCGGTAACAAAACCCACAGGCAGGACACAATGGGCAAGCACGAACCAGCGGAAATCAGCGACGCACCCAAGAAGAAAGGCGTCAACCCCAACGCCATCATTGCGCTAATTCTGATCCTCGTCGGCCTCGGTGTCCTGCTCTACCCCGTGGTGGCCACGCAGTGGAACAACCACACCCAATCCCGCGCCGCCGAGGAATACGCCAAGCTGGAGAAGCAAGCCCCGCCTGAGGTTCTGCACACCGCGTGGGAGGAAGCACAAGCCTACAACGCCGGGTTGGGCCAAATCAGCATTGGCGACGCGTGGACCACCACCGATAACGAAGACTCCCCCGAGTACCAGCGCTACCGCCAGTACCTGTCGGTATTGTCTGAGACCGATGCCATGGGTCGTATCGTCATCCCCTCTATCGATTCCGATCTGCCCATTTATCACGGCACTTCAGAAAAGGCGCTCTCCCGCGGCGCTGGCCACCTCTACGGCACGGACCTACCTGTCGGCGGCGTAGGTGATGGCGAGGGTCGGCACGCAGCACTTTCCGCCCACACAGGCCTACAAAATGCCACGCTGTGGGACAACCTCACCAAGGTCAAGAAGGGCGATGCTTTCTACATCGCCGCCGGCGGCGAGAAGCTCAAATACGAGGTACACGATATTCGGGTCGTCGAGCCTGCGGACACCAGCTTGCTCCACCGTGAGCCAGGCCAGGACCTCGTTACGCTCATTACCTGCACCCCCTACGGTGTTAATACCCACCGCTTGCTCGTCGCAGGCCACCGAGTGCCGATGGATCCGGAAGACGAGGCCGCGTTCAACAGCTCGGGTGTTCACTGGCAGTGGTGGATGTGGGCCATCCTGGCTGCCACTGCCATCATCGTGCTTCTGCTCATCTACTGGTGGCGCAAATATGTCAGCAACGCCAAGGACACCGCGCTTGACGACGACCCGCAAGACTCCTAACCGCCAATGAACATGCAATAAGGCCCGCCCTTCCCTGGAAGAGCGGGCCTTTTCTAAAAGTAGCCGCAAGCGGTGGTTCTATACCCAGCGGCGTCGCAAAGCGAGGCACCCTGCCGCGACAATTGCGGCGCCAGCGAGAGCCCACAGGCCTACGCCCTCACCACCGGTCTTGGGCAGTGCACCCTTGGTGATGTCAGCGACCTGAAGGACGCCGATCTTCTTCACACAGTTGGCAGCGGTGTCAGACTCAGCGCACCTATTACTGGTGATCGCGGTCCCTCCGGAGAGCACCTTGATGACTGCATTGCCATTCTGATCCCACTCCGTCGAGAACTTGATCGGCGCGGGCAGCAGGTTATAGCCGTTCGGCGCCTTCGTCTCGATGAGGTAATAAACGCCAGGGGCATCCAAGCCTTCGAGCTTGACGCGGCCTGTGGTGGTGGTCGTGGACTGCTTCACCACGGGGTTAGCATCAACGTTGACGCTGCCATCCGCGTTTAGCTTCAGGTTGCCGTTAGCATCACTGCGGTGGACGGTGAACTGCGCGCCGCCAAGCAAACCGTCGGTTTGGATCTCGTCCGGGTTGTCCGGGTTATAGCTCGCCTTTTCGAGCAGGATGTCCATCGTTTCCTTGGTCTCCAGCGGGATACAGTCAGTATCCTTCCAGCCGCCCATTTCTGCCTCATTCATGAGGCCAAATTTAGGCTCATAAAGACCACCCTTGGTGTAGCAGCGGGAGTTACCTGCAGGCTGGCTCGGGTACCCAGCGGGTACGGAGGTGCTATCCAGCTTTGTACGGTCCAGCTTGAAACGCACCGTTACCTCGTAGACGTGCTGCCCAGTGCTTCCGTCAACACCCTTGGGTTTAATGATCTTCGGAGTGTCATTCTTGTTGAGCTCAAAGGGGCCGGCACCTTGGTACGCACGCGGCTGGCTGGTCTTGTTGAACTCGTCCTTGAAGATCACAGTGGCCCCAGTAACCGTGGCAGCACCAACAAACCTCGGGGTGTCCGTGAGCTTGCCGTAGATCACGTCGTTGGTGTCGAAGCCAGGTGCGTCCGGTGCCTCAACTACGACGTTGTACTTCGCGGTATATTCATTCGCTGCACCAGGAACAGGTTGCGGTGTGCTGTCGACGGCAACCTTATTGAAACAGGCTTCAGTAGCGACGTTGTCATCTTCAGCCGGGCTAGACTCCCCGTCCGTAGCCTGGAAAGCAACCTTGTTCGGACTACATACCGTCTTGAGGTTCCCGTATTCATCTGTTCGCACCGGCGCAGAGACGACATACTCTACCTTCGCGTGCCCTGGAAGAGTACCAACATAGCCCATCATGTATCGGGACTCACCGTCCGCTCCGGATGGGACAATCATGCCTGCATAAATACCAGTTCCCGGCGCAATCTGATCAGGCCCGGGCTTTTGACCGTTGACCTCGGTAGATCCTGCTCCAAATCCCTCGAATTTCGCAGTGGGACCGGAAGCGTTCACTCCATAGTGAGTATCCGTTGGTAGGTATTCCCAGAATGTGCCGCCCGAACTGGTGTTATCCGTGGTGTTTTCCACGGAGATGGTCCAGAAAGTACGCACCTCGCCGTTTACCACCTTGGTCTCCGAGCGTTGCTTCTTCACCGCAATGTTTGATTGCAGCCCTGGCGGTGGCGGAACTAGGTCGGAGGCCGCGTCCGTGTTAAATGAAGCAGGCAGGTTGTTCATTATGTTGACCAGCTCGAACTTCGGGCTATCATCATCTGGGTTGGTGATCTTTAGCTCAAAGCCCAGCTGATTCGCATTCGCACTACCCGAGCCAAAGCCCAGGTTTCCATTGGAGTAGGTCCACGCCTTGCCCCAAGAAGCAGAGGGGTTCGAGATCGTGCGCCCATCGAAGGTCTTGATGCCGGTGAGATCCCAGGTCCTGATGTCGCCGGTCTGTGTGTCAATGCGTTCAAGGATAAGCTTGTCGCCTGCCTGAGCCTTACTCTGGAAACCCCACATATACTTCTGGGCCTGCGGGAGCACCGCCCAGTCCTCCGAGTAGGACTTCTGGCTTCCTAGCACGCGTTGAGCCGTGACTTTGTCGACGTCGACCTTATAAAGGTGACGGCTACCAGAAGTGGACGTGTTGGCCACAAAGAATCCCTCGCTGGTGTACACGCCAGCGTTGAGGACATCCCGGTCGCCGCTCGTTTCAAACGGGGTACCGGTACTTCCGGCCTTTAAAATAGGCCCAAGATTATATACTTCACCGGTTGCCGGATTGATCTGAAGGAGATTTCCTGCCGGGTAGCAAGGATCACCATTTCGGCCGCGACTCTGGCTCACCGCATAGAGCCAGTTATCACTCGAATCAAAGGCTAGAGCATTGTACACCCAGGGAGTGGACTCTCCCACCTGGCGAAAGTCTCGGCCTTGGTTGACTTGACGGCTCAGAATGGAAGTGTCTCGGCGAAGATCCTTAGGTTCACTGGTTACAACGTAGACAGGGCTACCGTCGGCAAATTCAGCTGGGGTGAGATCGCGCTTTGGCTGTCTGCTTGTAACCGGATCTTGGCACTCCTCTTTCGCAGGAACGGTGAAGGAAGCTGTAAACACTGTATCGGCTGGCCCGCGGTGAACACCCTTAAACTGAATCTGTGCGGTGCCACCAATAGTAATCTGCGGCAGGATGACTTGGTATTCCTTGGCGCTAATCCTTTTGTAGGTCACCTTCGCCTCATACCAACCTCCGTTGGCACCGGTGTAATAGATCGTCAGGTCATCAGGGTTAGTCGATAAATAACTGTTAACGCTGGATTTGAGGGTAACCACCGTGCCTTGCGGAATGGACAGCTGGCCGCCAAAAAGCTCACCGGCCGGAATCTTAAAGTTCGGGATATAGCGGCTTCCCTTGAGCACGTATCCATCGTTTACCATCGTGATGGTGCGGTCGCCTGCAGCGTACGGGGTAATGTTCGGCGCCGCCATCAGACGGGCTGGGGCCGCGTCAACGTCAGCAATATCAAGCGGCTCAGTCACCTCCGAAGGGGCTTCTAAGGCTTCGCTGGATTCAGGTGATGACGTGCTGGTAGTCTCCTCGGCTACTCCACGCACGTCGACGGACATCCCGCTCAGTTCGGATTCCTCTGCGACCGCTGGGATCTTCAGTGAGAAAGCTGCCCCTGCTGGCACGTCAGTAGAAAGGCCAGCGATTCGGAAAGTCACTGAAGAACTGGTTGATTTTACAACGAGGTTGTCTCCTTCGCGGACGGGGATCACTTCGCCGTCGATAGTCAGTGTGTAGGCCGAGCCGTCGAACTCCAGTCCTGCAGTCTCAACAGTGAATTCCAACTCCTCCACGGTTCCGGCGTCAACAAAGTGGCCTTCAAATGTTGCGGAGTCGCCAACAGTCAGGCTCAGTTGGTCTGCGGAATCGAGCTTGGTGCGCAGGGTTGTGGTTTGTGCTTCGGCTACGGCACCAACGATTCCGGGCAGAGCAGCCGGTGCAGCAACACCAACAACGAGAGCCAGTGCAGCAATGAACGCCGCAAGAGCACGCCAGCGGTACACAACCGGCTCGACCGGATGAGAATCTGTCCAGGACATTAGCGTCCCTCGCTTTCTGAATTCTTCCTACGGCTAAAGGCAATCATCACGAAACCAGTGGCAATCAATGCCAACGCTGCGGCTACTACACCGATTACCTGTGCACCGGTCATCGCCAATGAGCCACCATTGCCCGACGACGTTACTGGGGTTGAGGTCTTACCGGCACTTGGAGTACCCGGCGGCGTTGTCTCGGGTTGGTGAGGTGGCTTCCCTGGTTTAGTCGGTGGATAGTTCGGAGGTGTTTGCGGGGTATCCGGGCGTGACGGCGGAGCGCTCGGAGCAGATGACGACGTGGGTGGCGTCGGCGTTTCACCCGGTTTGTGGGTCTTAGCCACGATTACTCCTGGTACTGGTTTCGGGTTATCTACCACCGTGTGGAATGGAACCGCCACCACAAACGGGTTTATCTCTCGGTAGGAATCATCCGGCGCTGTAGACGTCACCACATAGAAGCCATGAGCTAGACCATCAAACGTCACCTCGCCATTGGCATTGGTGACCAGATCCACGTGCACATCGGTGCGCCAATCACGAACCTCGTCGAGATTCGCGTTCCGTACGCGGGCTGCGTCGTCAGCGTTGGTCGGGTCCAAGCCGGCAAGCCGGTCCAGATGAATTGTGACACCTTGGATTTTTCCCGAGGGCGGCTGGCCATCGTCGTTGGGATTGCCTTGTGTCAGCCGGATTGTCACTGTATCCGTAGCCGAAGTGCGTTCCGCACCAGTGGACTGCTGCCCGGCAACCTGCACCGCTTCTGCAGCAACGACGCCCGGCCCTGCGAACGCAACCGCACACGCTACTCCGACGGCAACCACTCGGGCCGACCATGCATTTGTCAACCTCTTCATCGCCTTACTCCCGCACGCTACTTTCCTTATTAATAACTTCTTGCACCCCGGTAGCCGCCTTCTGGCGACGCAGCCACCACACCAGCCAACACCCAATGACAATCACCGCAGCCAACAGCGCGTACATCCACCATTGCCAGCCCGGACCATGGGAGTTTTCAAACACCGACTCCTCCCCAGGCTCCATAGGAACCTGATGGCCACGCACCAGCAAGCGATGCGTGTTGATCCCGTACGGGGTGCACGTAATCAGTGTGACGTAATCCTGATCAGCGACTGGCCGTAGGCCATCTACCTCGCTCGGCAGCACAACTTGAATGTCGTCTACGACGTACTTCAATTTGTGGCCAGCAACCTGGATATAGAACACATCTCCCTCGGTGGCAGAGTCGAGGTGATCAAACATCGTCGAATTTGCCAGACCCGTATGCCCCGTAATGACGGAATGGGTTCCTGATCCACCGACCGGCAGGTCAGAACCATACAAATGCCCCAAACCACGCTGCAGTGTCTTATCTGCGGTGCCATGAAACACCGGAAGATCAACGTCTACTGCTGGGAACACGAGGCGGGCCATCGCTTCGGTCTCACCCAACTGCTTCAAATAAGCCTCATAGTCGGGATTGTCTACCCCGATACGGTTCAGCCACGGATCCAAGATCGGACCCGACGTATGTTCTTCGTTGTATGCATGTGCAGCATCCCACACCGAATCCTGCACCTGCGCCGGTGTCTCTTTATCCAGTCGCGCATATTCCTGCGCCACTCTTGAGGCGTTCCAATTGTTCCATGCGGTCGAGACCACTGGGTACAGCATCACCAACAACCCAACGACAACGATTACCGCCGGAAGGACTAGGCCTCCACGGCGCCTGTGCCGTCGGCCTGCATTTTGGCCTACCACCGTAGTCAACGACCCGCACCACCCAAAACAATGCCCCACGCGCTAGCGCAGCGCGACCGGGATTACAACGAAAGAGAATGAAGGGGACTGAAGTCTATACCTAGCCCAGTCCCCTCACTGGGTCGAGCACCATATTTTGATTACCCGACCCGCAGCGCAGACCATCATGGACAGTCTGCGCCACCGGAACTACGCCCGGCTATTAGTTGCGCGCGGTACGACGAGCGAACCAAGCACCAGCAGCAACAATTGCTGCGCCAATAGCAGCCAGGATGCCCACACCGGCACCACCGGTCATCGGCAGGTTCGGGGTGTCGCGCTTGATGTTTTCAATTTCAGAAACAAGGGTGACGGCGTCGTCACCCTCGAGCTCACCAGTCTTCGCGATGTTCTCGCGGGTGAACTCAATTTCGGTAACAGGGTTTTCCGGCAGTGCGTAGCCCGCTGGAGCCTTGGTTTCCTTCAGACAGAACTTCTTGATGTCGGTGACCTGTGCGTTATCTGCGAAGTCGGTGACGTGCAGTCCGTCGATGGTGATGGTGCCGTCAGCACCGGTGGTCCACTTGTCCTGCTCCTTGACGGTCAACTTACCGCCCAGCTTATTTGCCGCGGTGCACTGGTATAGCTCGAACTCAGCACCTTCCAGGACCTTACCGTCCTCCTTGCCGTCCTTCTTCACAACCTTCAGCTTGCCGTGGTAGGTCACGACCTCATTGGTCTTGTTCTTGACCTCGTTGCCGGTGTTCGGGTTGTTGAAGATGACGTCAGCCTGGTTCTTCAGCTCAGTGGTGTCGCCCACTTCCTTGCGCTTGACCTCGAAGGTCAGAGACATCTTGTCACCGGACTTAACCTTGGCAAGGCCCTGGTCGGTCAGCTTAACGACGAGCTTGTTTCCGTTCTCAGCCGGATTGTTGACCTCGTAGTCACCGGCACCCAGAGCGGTCTCTCCAGCCTTGACCTCGGTGACCTTCTGGAAGTTCAAACGCTGGTCCAGCTGATCCTCGAAGCGGAAGGCGGTCAGGCTCTTACCCGCACCCCAGGTCGGAGCATCCGCGTTGATGGTGTAGGTGTACGCGTCCTGGATGTTCTGATCTGCATCCTTGACAGTCTTCTCGGTCTTGGTTTCCGTGTTCTTCGGGTACGCGATGACGTCGTAGTTCCAGGCATCCGATGCCTCGTTAACCATCGGCACCGACACGATGAACGGAGCACCGGCAACGATGCCGTCCGGAGCGTTAGTTTCCTCTACCAAGTAGATGCCCAAAGGCAGATCAGTGAAAGCTGCCTTGCCATCAGTGCCGGTGGTTTCTTTCTTGGTTTCCGCAGTCTTCTTGTCGTCCTTGACGTCAGCAGCCGACTTCGGGAACGCCGCCCAATCATCCTTCTGCAGGTCGTAATCGAGCTTGGTGATCTTGTAGGTCACGCCAGACAGAGCCTCACCCGGAACGCCTGCCATTTCCTTACCGGTAGCCGCAGTACCAGACTCAGCACCCTTCTTCTTGAAGAGGGTGATCGAACCCTTCTTAGTGAAATCGATGTTTGCTTTGTTCACGGCCCCCTGCTCAGCGCCAGGGTTCTCCTGGGCCAGTGCACCCGGAGCGGAAACGCCCAAAGCGAGTCCGGCGATAGCAGCGAAGGCAACTGAACGAGCGGTACGAGAGATCTTGTTCACGGAAATTGGTCCTTTACACGAGTTCTGAAATGAGGCACCGCGCCCCATTGGCTGTGTGCAATCCATTCCCCACGGTTCACGCACCATGACCTGACTCGTTGCTAAGAATCTTTCGCCTGCCGAGAGTAGTTTTCAGGTTGAAACGTCTACGCAGGCCCCAACCTTAACTAACGATAGCCTGTGGATTACATAACTAGATTCTATCCCCAGCACCTGAGGCAAAGCCCCCGACCAAAGCCCCCCCCCCCGGAGATTCAGCCAGATCACTCAAGGTTCCGCTTCATCCGCACTAGCGTGAAAACCTCTTTCGCAGGTCAACAACCGTTTTTGAAGCGTCATATAGTTTCGCGTGAAATTGAACACATTACCCATTTAAGAGGGTAAACCTATTCGATTTTACCCCCGTCACATAGCAAGCAACCATCACACAGAAGAATGGCTTTTGGAGAGTACCTTCCAGCGACAGTAAAACAACCATTAATACTGCCAATATCAGCAGATAATCCAGAACCTTCAGCAGCCCGACAAAAGGAAGTATCACCAAGAAGGCCCAGGGGTATTCCAAAACCATTCAGATCCTCAGCTTTCAACAAGCCACATGACTGAAAGTTAATAGCGTTAAGATTCTCTGGATCAGCTCTCTACGAAGCGTCAGCCTCGGATGCTGCGCGAAGCAGCGCCGCGTAGGCACCACCACGAGCGAGGAGCTCGTTGTGGGTGCCGCGCTCGGCCACGCGGCCGGCGTCGAGGACGACGATCTGCTCCGCATCGCGGATGGTGGACAGGCGGTGCGCAATGACCAGGCGGGTCGCATCCGCTCCAAGGACCGCCTCCTGGATGGCGCGTTCGGTTTCGTTATCGAGGGCCGAGGTAGCCTCGTCCAGAATGAGCACTTGTGGCCGGCGCAGCAGCGTGCGCGCGAGCGAGAGGCGCTGCTGCTCCCCGCCGGAGAAGCGGTAGCCGCGCGAGCCCACCACTGTGTCCAGACCTTCCGGCAGCGCGGCGATGACCTCATCCACGCGCGCGGCATGCAGCGCCGCCCACATCTGTTCCTCGCTGGCATCCGGCTGCGCGAAGAGGAGGTTCTCGCGCACGGTGCCATGAATGAGGTAGGTCTCCTGGGAGACCACGCCGATGACCTCCGAGCGTTGCTCGGCAGGAATGTCGCGCAAGTCAACTCCACCCAAGAGCACGGAGCCTTCCGTCGGGTCGGCCAAGCGAGCCAGAAGGGCGGCCACCGTGGACTTGCCGGATCCGGTATGCCCCACCAGGGCCGTAGTGGTGTGGGCCGGGATGGAAAGGGAGACGTCGGAAAGCGCGTCTGCGTCAGTGCCGGGGTAGCGGTAGGAGACGTGGCTAAGGGTGAGGGAGGCGTCGGCAAGGTGGGCGGGCTCAGTGGCTTCCTTCAGTTCGGGCTCCAGGTCCAGGTACTCGAAGATGCGGCTAAACAGCGCCATCGAGGCCACCCACTGTGCGCCCACGTTGAGCAGGCCGGTGATGGGGCGGAAAATCTGGGTTTGCAGGGTAGAAAAGGCGATGAGCGTGCCAATCGTAATCCCCGGGCGCAGGCCGGCAACCAGGAAAATCAGCGCCGGCATGACCCCGAAAATGATCTGGGTGAGCGCCATGCGCCAGCGCCCGGCCAGCTGCGATTCCAACTCTAGGCGGATCAGGGAGCGCGAGGTCTTCTCAAACCCGTCATAGACGCGTTCCTGCGCGCCCAACGTGGCCGCCAGACGCATGCCGGAAACGGACAGATTCTCCGAAATGGTCTGTTGCAGCGTTGCCTGCGCGCGGCTGTTTTTCTCCATGAGGCTGCGGCGCAGAACGGCGGCGCGGCGGGTGAGCCACACTGCGGGAGGCAGCACCACCAGGGACAACAGCGAGAGGGTGGGCGAAAGCGCCACCATCGCCACCAACGTGGCCACCGTCATGGTGAGGTTGCTGGCCACGGAGGTCGCCGTGGTGGTCACCATGCCGCGCATGGCCGCGATGTCATTGGTCAGGCGCGACTGAATCTCACCGCCCCGATTATTGGTGAAGAACTGCAGCGATTGGCGCTGCAGATTGGCAAAGACCTGCGTGCGCAGCTCGTGCATGATGGTGTGCCCCACCCGCGCGGATAAAAAGGACTGGATAACGCCGATGGCCTGAGAGACCACGGTGATGGCCAGCATGCCGCCCACCAGCCACAACAGCAGTGCGGTGTCGTGGTTGGGAATGGCCTCGTCCACGGTGCGGCGCACCAAGAAAGGCTGCACCACCGTCAGCCCAGACGTCGCGATGATGAGCGCTACCACCACAAGCAGCGTGCCGCGGTGGGCTGCGAAAAGGCCGGCGACGCGACCAAACTTCACTGGGTGCTGGGCCAGCTGATCGACGTCCGCCGGGTCCTTCACCGCGGTGTGCATCGGCCGGGTCATGGCTTAACCGCAGGTAACGATGGGCTGCGGGTCATAGACCGTGGTGGTGGTCTCCCGGGAGATTTCCTTGCCGGAGAGGTCCTTGATCACGCGGGTATCCGAGGTGGTGAAGCCCGGCGTGCCAGACGACGGCGAGCAGTCCTCGCTCACCGACTTGCGCTGCGGCTCGGTCTTGGCCCAGCGGCCGTTGTTGATGGACTCGACCTCAACCGTCTTCACGCCCTTGAAGCGCACGGTGATCTCGTCACCAAAGTCGGTCTCGATGCGCACCGGGTGGTTGGAGGTGTTCTTAAACTGCAGGTCGATCGCACCCTCATAAACGGTGGCCTCGCGGCCGGCCGGGTAGCGCGAGATGTAATAGGAGTGCGGGGTGTGCGCCACGTCCTCCATGCCCGCGAAGTACGCGGCGTTGTAGAGGGTGGTGGCGAACTGAGAAATGCCGCCGCCCACGGCCTTACCGGCATGGCCGTCGATGATGATGCCGGATTCCACGTAGCCCTGCGCGGTTCCGCGCGGGCCGGTGTAGCCGTTGAGGGAGAAGGTCTCACCCGGGTTGACCACAGCACCGTTGACCTGCTGGGCCACCAGGCGGATATTGGTGCCGGAGGCCCCGGAGAAACCGCCGGTGGAGAACTCGGACACGGTCTCATCGAAGGTGGCCTTCTCTGCCATTTCCGTGGTGAAGTCTGCGGGGTCCGGCTTGTAATCGGCATCCCATTCGCGGTCGTCCTCGCTGCTCACACGGTCCTCGAAGCCCTCGAGGGTCTTCTCCCAGTCGATGATGGAGCCATCCACCGAGGGCGTGATCTGCTTGTCGTTGCCGCTGAAGGAAATTTTGGCGTTGGTGCCGGGCACCTCGGAGCCTTGCATGCGCTCTTGGAAAAGCTCGCGCGCGCGGTTCTTATCCACCTTGAGGCGTAGCTCGCCATCCTCCGCGGCGATGGAGACGAACTGGGAAATCTCCGGCTTGCGCAAGGTGCCGGTGGTGTTGTTCTCGCCCTTCAGCGTGAGCGGGTTATCCAGCGCGCGGGCGGCATCCCCGGTGCGCATGGCCTCAATCGCCTCATCATTAATCTGAGGCTCCACCACCATCGGCTCGACGTCGACGCCCTCGGGGTCGAGCCAGTGCTTCACGACGCCCTCGTGCAGCACTCCCTCTTCCACCGCCTGGCCGAGCTTGGGTTTGGTCTCTTTGAGGGAGCCGTCGATAAGCTCCAAGTTTCCGTCTTCCGGCTCGATCTTCAGCTCGTTGCCCACGCGCTCGAGCTCCCCGGAGAGCTGATCTTCATCGACGTCCACGGCCACAGGGATTTCCTGGGTGGGCTTAATGAAGCTGTACAGGCGCGAGAAGGGGTTCAGGGAAGCGTCAGGAATGCCGTCGACGGCTTTCTGATAATTCAGGCTTAGGCCGGAGTCTTGGGGGATAAGCTGCGAGCTTTTCTCCCCGGCACGGATATCCACGGGCTGGGCTGCGACGTCCCCGAGTTCCTGCTCCAGCTTCTCCACTGCGGCAGTGCGCTCCATGCGGGAGATGTCCACGCCGCCAACCGACGTCGCGCGCGGAACCTTGTGCTGGTTGGCCATCACATCCCACGCATAGGCGATGCCGGCGATGAGTATCAGGCCGACGAGCACGCCAAGGGTGACGTGAAGCCCTTTGCGCCGCTGCTGCCTGTGTCCGATTGCCTTTTTCACGTGTACGAGATTAACGTCTGCCAGCTAGTTTTTACTAGTCGCCCTCCTGCTGGGCCACGACTTCCGCGGCCGCGTCGATGACCGCGTTGATGTCCTCGTCGGTGGACCACAGCGGCATATCGGCCCCGGCGGCCAGCGCCGCGGCCACGGCCTCCGGCACGCTGAAGTTCTCCGAGATGGAGGCCATTCCACCCAGGTCATCGGTGTAAATGGTGCCGTCATAGCCCAGTTCTTCGCGGGCTAGCTGATAGGCCCGCGGGTTGAGGGAGGCCGGCTCCTCGCCGAGACCAGGAACCACGAGGTGGCCCATCATGAGGGCTGCATCAGGTGCTTGCGGGAGAGCGTTGTGAAAGGACACGAACTCATGTCCATAGAGTTCTTCCAGGGGTGGGGTAACGGCCTCCCCCAGGTGCGTGTCCCCGGAGGCACGCCCGTGGCCGGGGAAGTGCTTAAACACGGCCTTCACGCCGGCAGCCTGCAGCCCGCGGGCAAAGGCCGCGCCATACTCGCCGGCGGCCTGTGGGTCGGTGGAGAAGGCGCGGTCGCCGACGACCTCCAAGTCTCCCCCATCCACGTCGAGCACCGGGGCGAAGTCCACCGTCACGCCGTGGGCGCGCAGGCTGTGCCCGATCTCCGTAGCCAGGGCCTCGACCTCGTCCGGGCTATGGCCTTCCGCCATGGCCTGCGGGGAGGGATAGTCGCCCAAGATTTCGGAGAAGCGCTGCACGCGCCCACCCTCGAAATCGATGGAAACTTCAAAGTCACGGCCCATTTCCTCGCGCAAAGCGTTTACTCCCCGCGGGCCATCGCTGAGCAGTTCCGGGTCGGCCCAGCTCGGGATAAAGAGCCCGCCCACGCCGGCTTCGAGCTTCGCCCGGGCATCCTCGTAGTTCAGCGCCGGCGGCATGAGCTTGGCGGCGGCGCGGACGCGGACGTCTTCCGGCGCGACATCCGGTGGTGCCGCGTCTCCCGACGCGGCACTAGTCGGCGCCACATCGCCCGACGCGGCACTAGTGGGCGCGGCGCGGGTTTCGCTCGGCGGGGCGTCGGAAAGCACGGATTCCTCGCTGCACGCGCTCAGCGCACAGCTAGCACTCAACAGGAGGGCGGGCATTGCTTTTCTCATGCCCACCAGTGTGCCTGAAGCACCCGCGCGGGCAACATCTGGTTGTTAGGATGGCCACATGAATAATGGAGAGACCATGCTCATTGCCTATGACGGCTCCGACCGCGCCGACCGCGCCCTCGAGTACGCCGCGCGGCTTCTGCGCCCCACCGACGTCGAAATCCTCACAGCGTGGGAGCCGTCCGCACGCCAGGCCGCCCGCGCCGTCAGCCGCACCGGGCTGCACCAGTCCACGGTCTCGCCGGAGAGCGTGGAAGATGATCCGGCCTACGAGGAGGCCCTCGCCATCTGCCGCCAGGGAATCGCCAAGGCGGAGACCTTGGGGCTGCGGGGCCATGCCCACCTGGTGGAATCCGTGACGACGATTCAGAGCGCGATTGTCGACGCCGCCCAAGAACTCGACATCGACGTCATCGTCACCGGCACCCGCGCGCTCACCGGCTTCCGCTCCTTGTGGACTAATTCCACGGCGGAGTACATCGTGCGCAATGCGGGCCTGCCGGTCTTCATCGTGCCACCGGAGAACGACGATGAGGACGACGCGGAAGAAAGCGACTCCTAAAGGCAGCTTTTAGCTGCTAGAATCTGGCGCCATGGCATTCGACAGCGATTCCCTCAACAAGCGTACCCTGGGCCCGGCCCTGGGCAGCGCTGTCGTCGGCGTGGCGTTGGGGGTCGTGACCATCCTGGGCATTGCCCAATTCTCGCAGGCAGATGCCGTGCCGAACGATAATTCCGTCAAGGCCTCTGATGCCGTGATGGGCGGGCCGGAGTACGGCTCCCGCGAGTAGCGTGCGCGCACGCATCGGGGGGCTTTTCTTTTTAGCCCTCGTGGTTCTGGTGCAGCCGTGGGGGCTGACCGCCGCTGATACCAAGCACGATCTGGCGGCCAACCCGGCGCGTTTCCTGGCCGGCGCACTGCATGCTTATACCGACACCTTCACGCTGGGACAGCTGCAAAACCAGGCCTATGGCTACCTCTTCCCCCAGGGCTTGTTTTTCCTGCTGGCGGATCCACTTCCGGATTGGATAGCGCAGCGTGCCTGGTGGTTCCTGGTCCTGGCGGTGGGCTTTCTGGGCTTCTTCCGCTTAGCCCGCACGGTGCTTCCCGCTGCCCCTAGCTTTGCCGCGCTGATGGGCAGTCTGCTCTATGCGCTCTCCCCGCGCACGCTGACTACGCTGGGCGCGATTTCCTCGGAGACCTGGCCGGTCATGCTCGCCCCCTGGGTGCTGCTTCCCTTCCTGCGACAGGGCCGGTTGGGCTGGCGGGACGCCGCGCCCTCGGTGGTGGCGGTGGCCTGCATGGGCGCGGTCAACGCCACGGCCACGCTAGCGGCCTGCCTGCCGGCGGGTGTGATTCTGCTGTGGCGGCGCGCGGGCAAGACCGGCCTGGTGTGGTTAGCCGGATGCGCTGCGGTGTCCGCGTGGTGGATTACCCCGCTGCTCATCCTGGGCCGCTATGCCCCGCCCTTTACGGAATTCATCGAATCTGCTGGCGTGACCACGCGCTGGCTCAACCTGGCGGAAATCCTGCGCGGCACCACCAGTTGGGCGCCGTTCGTGGATACCGAACGCGTCGCTGGCAATGAGTTGGCCACCGAGCCGGTCTTCGTGCTTGTCACCGTGGCCGTGGCCGCCCTGGGTCTTATGGGCCTGGCCCGCCTGCCGCGCCTGTGGCCTGCGATGTTGCTCGTGGGCGTGGCCATATTAGGCACGCATGCCGCGTGGTACCTCGACGCGCTCGATGGCCCGCTGGCCGCGCTGCGCAACGTGCATAAATTCGACCCGCTGGTGCGCATCCCACTGGTACTCGGCGTGGCCGCGATTGCTGCCCGGGTGAGGTTGCCGCGGACGTTGGCCCCGGGGCGTCGTGAAGCAGCGGGCCTTCTGGTGTGCCTCGTGGTGGTAGGCGCGACCGCCCCCGCCTGGGCGAGCCGTCTGCTACCGAAGGGCGCCTACGAGGAGGTCCCTGCCTACTGGCACGAGGCCACCGATTTCTTGAACTCGCTGGATACCCGCGTGCTCATCTACCCGCCGGCGTCCTTTGCGCGGCAGGACTGGGGGTGGACGCGCGATGAGCCGGCACAGCCGCTTCTCGACGTCCCCTGGGCCGTCCGCGACGCCGTTCCCCTCATCCCGCCCGAGGCCATCCGTGGCATGGACGGTGCCATGGCGCAGATTGAGCGCGATCCCGCTACAGCACCTGTGGTTTTGCAGCGCCTGGGTATCGGGGCCGTCGCGGTGCGCCACGACCTGATTTCCGGTTCTTCGGCCCATATTCCAGGCGAGGTCCACACCTTCGGGGAGGTCGACGTCGTCGTCTTCGACCCCGACCTCTCCATGAACCTGGCGCCTGCGGACCCGCCGCGCGTGGCGGGCGGTGGGGAATCGCTCGCGCTCCTGGAAGGCCCCCACGAGCTCGTCTCCGCCAACGCCGATATCGTCACCGATACTCCCACCTTGCGTGACCGCAACTACGGCACGCTTTCCGGCCCAGTGTCCGCGCCGTTGGCCTCTAGCGACCCATCGACGGTGCGCAACCGACTGCGCGATTATCCCTCTGCCGGCCCGCTGACCCAGGTGGTGGAGCACGATGGTCGCGTCATCGCATCCTCGTCTGCCGCAGATGCCTCCGCCTTCGGCGGCGCGAACCCGGCGCGCTCTCTCACCGCGGCCGTCGACGAAGAGAATTCCACCGCCTGGTGGCCAGCGCCCGGCGATTCCGGCTGGTTAGAGCTGCATTCCGATTCTTCGTGGACCTCGCCCACGCTGCGGCTGATGACCACCGGCACGACTGAGGTGACCATCCACAACGGCGACTCCAAGGTCACCGTCACCATGGAGGCCTACCGCGCCCGCGATATCCGCGTGCCCGGCGCGCAGGCCTCCACCATCCGCATCGAGCCACAGCGCCGCACCGGGATTGCCGAGGCCTCCATCGTGGACCAGCCCACCCCGCGGCGCATCGTCACCGTGCCCGATACCTCGCCGGATGCCGAACAGTTCCTCTTCCAGCAGGACAACGAACACATCCTCATCCGCTCCTTCACCGCCCCGCGCGATATGACAGTGCGGGTCTCGGGTGAGAAGACAGTGCTTATCGACGGCTCCCCCCACGCCCCCAACACCACCCTCAATCTCTCCGCGGGACAGCACCTCCTGCGCACCACCGGCGACTGGGCGGCGCTGACGGATACCGCGTCTTCCCTGCCCGATCCCCTCCCCGCCTCCTCTCACGCATCTTCTGCGGACTCAGCCGCTTCTTCTAACCAGGAAGCCGTCGCAGCCGACCCATCCAACTCCGGCTATACTCCGCTCGCCTCCGGCGAGCCCATCGAGCCTGCCGACCACGACCGCCTTCTCATCACCGGGCGTGCTTTCAACGAGGGCTTGCGCGGCGAGCTGCGCTCCCCCAACACAGCCGCGGTCTCGACACCAGGTTCGGCACCAAACTCAGCGCCGGCCACTAGCTCGGAACCGCTGGCCCTCGAACCGCGTTCCATCGATGCGGACACGCAGGCCTTCCTCGTCCCCGCCGGTGCCAGTGGCACCTTCCACATGTCTTTTGCTGCCGACCGCGCCTATCGCGTCGGCTTGGGCCTCGGCGGCGCGCTCGCCGCGCTGACCACCGCGCTGTGCCTGCTCGTCATGGCCCGCGGTCCCCGTTCCCAAGCCACTGCCCCATCCGCGACTTACGCAGCACACGATTCAGCCGCAACCGGCCCAGTCGCCGATGCCGCCCTCCCGGCATCCTCCACGGATTCCCAAACGGCCTTCCCCGCCCATGTTGCCCACTCGTCTCTCTCAGCGCGTGTCCTTCTGGCACTACTCATCGCGGCAACGATGGCGCTCGTCGCGGGTCTTCCCGGTGTTGCCGCCGCTGCCGCGGCGTGGGCCATCACTCGCTGGACCACGCTGCGCCCCGACTACCTGGCGGGCGCGCTCACCTTGGCCGCGGGCGCGATGCTCGCCCGCGCACCCTGGCCCGCAGAGGGCTACGCCGGCGATTCGCTGCTCGTGCAACTGCTGTGCGTCGCGGCTCTCACGTGCGCCTGCCTCCCACCCCGCCGCACGCCCTAGGTACCCAGCCCCGCCCCAGATGGTTTCCCTCAGAAGGCACTAGTCAAAAGGCGTCTTTGGGGGCAAGAGAACCATCTGTGAAGGAGCAAAAGGTTTGTTTGGGGTCAAGTAAACCGTTTGACTAATGCCTTCTGGAAAATGCCATGTGTGACGTGCAGTCTACGGCCCCACCGAACCGGTAGAACCAGTAGAACTAGTAGAACCAGCGACGTTGGCAGGGGATCCGGAACCGGAAGCGCTCGCAGAATCGGCGGCGCGGCAGGGAACGCGGGACGGCGATGCGGCCGCGAGTAAAGGCGAGAGAGCGGATGAGGTCGCGGCCGGGGACCTCGACTAGCGCGTAGGTCGCGGCAGACAGCACACAGCTGACCACCACCGTAAAAGCCAGCACCACCACGAAATCCCACACTGAGCCCGAGAAGGCAGACACACCCAACAGCGGGAAGGCGATGGCCAGCACCGCCACATGCCACATGAAAACCCCATATGACCAGCGGCCCAGCGCCCGCATCACAGCGGAGGAGAGCCAGCTTTCGCGCGGCGCCAGCGCCACCGGCACCACGATGCACGCCCCGCACACGGCCCCCGCCGCAATGCGCCGCGCAAACTCACCCGGTTCTGGATGCACCAAGCCCTGCGGGCCGAACCACTCGCGGCTGGCCAGCCACACGCAGCCCGCCGCCACCGCCCAACAAGCGGGCCGCACAATGCGCCCGGCGCGCACACGCACGCCAGCTGCCTCCGCCTCCGCGGCCAACATTCCCACCGCAAACCACGAGAAATACGCGGGCGGCCAAATCTGCGTATTGACATCGCCGGATTCATATCCGGCCACAAACGACAGAAAACCCCAGAACAAACTCAGCACGCCAGCTCCAGCAATAAGTGCAACCCGCGGGCGCGCCGAAAGCCTATCCAACAACCACGCCAACAGCGGCAACACCGCATAGAAGGCGAACTCCACGCACAGCGACCACAATTGCGTTAACCCGGGAACCAAGCCGTCAGCAATATAGAGCTGCGTGCCGGTCAGGTTGGTGATGACTTGCGGGAAGGTTAAGGGGGAAGCGTCGGGAAGCAAGGCGAGTACCGCCACCACGCACACCACATACAGCGGTGCCAAACGCGCCACGCGGGAAAGAAGATACTGCCCCGCCGTGTGCGCATGCCGCCGGCGCCACAGCAAGAATCCGCTGAGCACGAAGAAGACCGCTACCCCGTAATCCAAGCGCTCAGCCCAGGCCCAGCCGGTGGCCGTCTGGAAGGACACGTGCGTGATCACGACCGCCAGCGCTGCCAGCGCACGCACGCCTTCGAGCTCAGGGAGAAAGCGCATGGCCCACTACGATACTATTTCTGCAGTGAATCCCTCGACCGATCGGAGCTGACGTGTTCCTTCGCTCCCGCCTAGCGCAGGTGACGATTGCCGCCGCGGTATTCCTCATACTCGGGTCCATCCTTCCGCCGCTGTACAACAACCAGTCCCGCCCGCTGCCCAGGGGCCTCGACATCACGGTCCGCGCGGAACAGGATGGGGTTGAGTTCACCCGCCACACCACTACCGCCCCTGCGGAGAAGGATTCGGTGGCCCGCGCGCAATCCTCCACGGAACTCACCGTAGATGGCGAGACCTTCGCGCACATCACCGAGGAATCCCTGCTCAACCGCGAGTCCACCTACCCGCTGGCGGGGCCGAACACGACACAGCACATCGAGCTTTCTGCCTTCGACGTGCAGATGGAGGACCGGGTTGAGCGCGATGGCATAAGCTACTTCTTCCCCTCCGGGGCGGAGCAGCGCTCCTACCCTTTCTTCGATCCGCTCACCCAGGACACGGAGCCCATCGATTTTCTGCGCGATGAGAAGCTCGACGGCATCCCGACCTACGTCTTCCACCAGGATGTCGCCCCGGTCTTGCTCACGGAGGTCTTCGGCCTCGATGCTCGCCGCTCCGGCCCGGCGGGCGATTTCTACTCGCCGGGATCCTTAGAGCGCTACAACCTCAAGCCGAATTCGCACGTCATCCTCGAGCCTTTCTACGCGGTGAGCCGCACGGTGTGGGTTGAGCCCACGACCGGCACCATCGTCGACGAGGAGGAACACCCGCGCATCTTCTGGGCCACCGATGCGCGCCAGGCCCAGGCCATGGTCGACGCCGATGACACACAAGAACGCGCGCTTCTCGACGTCCCCCTCTCCTGGTCCGATTCCACCCGCGCCGAACGCCTCGACTCGGTGCGCGGGGTCATCGACACGGTCAAGATCTTGAGCCTCGTGGGCTGGTTGGGCAAGGCCATCGGCGTGGTGTTGTTGGCAGTGGCGGCTGCAATGTTCATGCGCCGTCATTCGGCGCAGAGCGCGTAGGCGCCCGTGACTACGTCCCGGGCCTCCCTTGCGATGCGCGCCGCCCTCGGCGCATGGGGTTTAGTACTCGTGATCGCCGTGTGCTGGCCCTTTGCGCTGCCCGGCGAGTTCCTGTGGCGCGACATGGTGTTGCTTGAGCACCCAGCGTTCACCGCCTCTGCCTTCGGCGCCGGCGATCTGCCCGCACGCAATGCTCCGCAGGACGGGGTGCTGGCGATGGTCGGCGGGGCGTGGCTGGCCAGGGTTTTTATCCTCGGCGCGGCGAGTGCTTCGGCGTGGGTGGCGGGTCTATGGGCGTGCCAGCGCCCACAATTCAGCCCGTGGGCCGCAGCTGCGGCGATGGCGTGCGCGGTGGCCAATCCTTTCGTCATCGAGCGCCTCTTGCAGGGTCAGTGGTCGCTGGCGGTCGCGGCCTGGCTGGCGCCCGTGATCGCGTGGGGGTGCTTAAACTGCCACCCGCGCGTGGCGTGGCTGGCGCTGTGGGCCGCGTCCTTGACGCCCACCGGCGGGCTCTTCGGGGGCCTCATCGCGGTTGTCTGTGAGCGCGAAGGGCGAAGAAGGTGGCTCTTCGCTGGCGGCTCAGTCTTGTTGTGGTTGCCGTGGCTGATTCCAAGCCTTGTGGGCGGACTTTCGGCCGCGCCCATGACTAACGGTGATCCCGCCGCCCAAACCGCGGCCTTCGCCCCGCGCGCGGAGGCCTATGTGGGAACGGTCGGCTCGCTGCTGGGTTTCGGTGGCATCTGGAACGCCGCAGCGGTGCCAGCCTCCCGCGAACATGGCTTCGCCGTGGCGGGGCTTGCTGTTGCCGCCCTCGCCGTCTTGGGCGCTGCCCGCCTGTCCCGGCGCGAGCTGCGCCCGCTAGCGGCCCTGGCGGTTCTCGGCATGGGCTTGGCCATCCTCGGCGCGCTGGCGCCCGGGCTTACTGCGTTCGCCGTAGAACACATTCCCGGCGCGGGCCTGCTGCGCGATTCCTCCAAGCTCACCCTGCTCGCCCTGCCGCTGGCCGTTGCCGGAATCGCGTCCCTGCGCCAGCTTCCGGCCGCGCTCGCCCTGTGTGCCTGCCTGCTCCAAGCCCCCGATGCCCCGCGGGAGCTCGCCGTGTTGAAGCCACGAGAGACGGGCATCGACCGCCAGCTCATCGAAGAGCTCGACGGGCGCCTGGCCTTCTTCGCCGACCGCCCCGCCATGGTCGTAGTCGGCGGCGGCATCGCCCTCGACCCCTACTCCAAGGCCGCGAACAAGCTCGACTCCGGCGAGCTCACCGTCGACGGTGCGACAGTGGATAAGCCATCGCCGCGCTACCTCGCGGCCGCCGAAGCCTGGACCAACCGCGACCTCAACCGGCTGGAGGAACTCGGCGTGGGCGCAGTCGTCGAAGCGGGAAGCGTCGTCGCCACCACGAACGCCCAACCGACACCCGCCCCGTGGGTTCTTAGCGCCGCTTGGTGCGCACTTCCGCTTCTAGCAACTCTTCGAAGCGCGCGCCGGTTTTCTCCCACGAAAAAGTAGCCGCCAACTCGCGCGCCGCGTTGCCTAAACGGTGGCGGAGGGAGGGATCGTCGACAAGCGTGCGCACCGCCTGCGCGAACTCCTCCTCGCGGCGTACCAGCACACCAGTCTCACCGGCGATAACGCTGTCTTGCAGGCCGAAGGCATAACCTACCGTGGGAACCCCATGTTGGGCCGCCTCCATGACTGCCAAACCCCAGCCTTCTTTGCGGGAGGGCATAAGGTGCACGTCGGCGCGCGCGAGGAGCGCATGTTTATAGTCCTCAGTGACCTGACCGCGGAAGCGCACGCGGTCTTCCACCCCGTGGGCCCGGGCGTACTCGCGCAGCTGGGATTCCCACCAGCCGGAACCGATGACGTCGAGAATCGCCCCCGGAATCCGCGCCACGGTGTCCATGGCGTGCTCAATCTGCTTGTGCGGCACCAGGCGCGACAGCGTCACCAGGTGGATATCGGCCTCGCGCTCCAGGGTGGGCACGTGCTGCGGCAGGGGATCAAGGCCGTTCTCAATGATGCGCGCACCGTGAATCCCCAGCTTCTCTAAATCGCGCTTCGAGGCTTCCGAGACCGTCACCCACGTGTTCTCGCGATACAGCGCGGGGACCACGCGAGATTCCAGGAACCAGCCCAGCCGCGCCAGCACGGGCCCGGCCACCGGCCACTGCTCGCGGTGGCAGTGGTGCGTCAGGATCACCACGGGCGCCCGGGTGGCCAGGCGCGCAAAGAACGGGATGCCGTTGTGGGTATCCACCACGACATCGAAACCGCGGCGCCCGAACAACATCGCCACCAACGCGCGCGGGTAGACGCTGAACTTGGCCCCAGCGCGCGAATAGAGCACGCCGTTGCGGCGCTCGCGCTTGGCGGCGTTCATGTGGCGCGCGGTGCGGAAGACCACCTCGTGGCCTTGGGCAGCGAGGTACTCGCCGACGCGCTCAAGGTAGCGCTCGGAACCGCCACCCTGCGGGTGGGTGGAATCGCGCCAACATAAAAGAAGGATTTTCATGACGATGCTTTAGCCTAGTGGGTTATGAAACGCACCCGCGCCTTGGCCACCCTGCGCCGCTCCTGGCGGCTGCTGCGCTCCTTCCGCTTCGAGCAGACAGCACCCGCGATCTTTTATGGCGGTCTGGCTGAGGACACCGCCGCGCTTGTCGACGCCCTCTCCCGCGATCATTCTTTGTCCCTCACCGGCGCGCGCGTGCTCGACGTCGGGGGCGGGCCCGGCTATTTCGCTTCCGCCTTTGCCCAGCGCGGTGCCAGTTATGTGGGGCTGGAGCCGGACGTGGGTGAAATGGCCGCCGCCGGCATCTCAGTGGCCCAAGCAGTGCGCGGCGATGGCACGTGCCTGCCTTTTGCGGATAACACTTTCGACATCACGTATTCCTCCAACGTGGCCGAGCACATCCCGAACCCGTGGGATATGGGCGAGGAGATGCTGCGCGTGACCAAGCCCGGCGGTCTGGTGATCTTGAGCTACACGGTGTGGCTGGGACCTTTCGGCGGGCACGAGACCGGCCTGTGGGAGCACTACGTGGGCGGCGAGTTCGCCCGCGACCGCTATATCCGCCGCCACGGCCACCCGCCGAAGAACGTCTTCGGCACCTCGCTCTTTGCGCTTTCCGCACGCGAAGGTCTGGACTGGGCGCGCGGCGTGACGTCGCAAGGCTCGCAGCTCCTCGCAGCCTTTCCGCGCTACCACCCTGCCTGGGCCTGGTGGGTGACCAAGGTGCCGGTGCTTCGCGAGTTCCTCACCTCCAACCTGGTCCTCGTCCTACGCGCTTAATCCCCCGTAAAACGCCGAATGCTCCCCCGCAGGGGAGCATTCTTTAGATGCGAAGACTAGCTGGCAGACTCAACGCGCTGCTTGAGCGCGGAGAACTGGTCCCACACCTCAGACGGAACGCGGGAGCCCAGGAAGGTCAGGTACTCCTTGTTGTCTTCCATGTCGCCAGCCCAATCGGCCGGGTTCACGGCAAGTGCCTCACGGACGTCTTCGATGTCGAAGTCCAGGCCGGTGAGGTCGATATCCTCCGGGCGGGCGGTGTGGCCCACGACGGTCTCAACAGCGTCGACGTTGCCCTCGATGCGGTCCACAATCCACTTGAGAACGCGGGAGTTCTCGCCGAAGCCCGGCCACAGGAAGCGGCGGTCCTCACCGCGGCGGAACCAGTTCACCAGGAAGATGGCCGGCATGCGGTCGCCGCCCTTTTCACCCATATCGATCCAGTGCTGCAGGTAGTCACCGGCGTTGTAGCCCATGAAGGGCAGCATGGCCATCGGGTCGTGGCGCAGGGCGCCGACCTTGCCCTCAGCGGCAGCGGTCTGGCCAGAGGAGAGCAGGGCGCCGATCATGGTGCCGTGGTTCCAGTCGAAGGCCTGGGTCACCAGCGGAACGGTATCTGCGCGGCGGCCGCCGAAGAGGATGGCGTCAATCTTGACGCCCTTCCAGTCATCAAACTCCGGAGCGGCAGACGGGCACTGCGTGATCGGCACGCAGTAGCGGGAGTTCGGGTGCGCCGCCTTGGTGGTGGAAGCCGGGGTCCAATCGTTGCCGTGCCAATCGATGAGGTGCTCCGGGGCCTCGCCCATTTCCTCCCACCAGACATCGCCGTCGTCGGTCAGCGCGACGTTGGTGAACAGGGTGTTGCCCGGCTCCATCGTCTTCATGGCAATCGGGTTGGAGTCGTAGTTGGTGCCCGGCGCCACACCGAAGAAGCCGTTCTCCGGGTTGACGGCGTATAGGCCGTCCTCGCGCAGCTTCATCCAGGCGATGTCATCGCCCACGACCTCAGCCTTCCAGCCCGGGATGGTCGGGGTGATCATGGCCAGGTTGGTCTTACCGCAGGCAGACGGGAAGGCGGCCGCGATGTGGTACTTCTTGCCCTCCGGGTTGGTGAGCTTGAGGATGAGCATGTGCTCTGCCATCCAGCCCTCTTCCTTTGCCATGACGGAAGCGATACGCAGCGCGTAGCACTTCTTGGCCAGGATGGCGTTTCCGCCGTAGCCGGAACCGTAGGACCAAATCTCCTTGGTTGCCGGGAACTGCGTGATGTACTTCTTGTCATTGCACGGCCACGCGACATCCTCTTGGCCCGGCTCCAGCGGAGCACCAACGGAATGTAGGGCGTGGACAAAATCGCCGTTCTCACCAATCTTATCCAGAGCCTGCTGACCCATGCGGGTCATGATGCGCATGGAGAGCACAACATAAGCGGAATCAGTAAGCTGCACGCCGAGCTTGGGGTCCGGGTCGCTGATGGGGCCCATGCAGAAAGGCACCACGTACATGGTGCGGCCCTTCATGGAACCGCGGAAGGCCTCGGTCATCTCTTCCTTCATGGCCGCCGGCGGGGCCCAGTTATTGGTCGGGCCTGCGTCCTCTTCAGTCTCAGTGCAGATGAAGGTGCGGGACTCCACGCGCGCGACATCCGACGGGTTCGAGCGCGCCAGGTAGGAGTTCGGGCGCTTCTCCTCGTTGAGCTTAATCAGGGTGCCCTTCTCCACGAGCTCAGCGGCGAGACGGTCAGCCTCCTCCTGGGAGCCATCTACGAAGACGACCTCTTCCGGCTGGAAGAGCTCGACGCTCTCACTGATCCACGAAATAAGCTTCTCGTTCTTCGTGGGCAGTTCACCTACAAGGCCCTTAATAGTTGCGGTCATCTCACATTCTCCTGTGGTCGGTGTGGCCAGGGTGCTTTATATCGCCGAAGGTTTCCCCTATCGACGTTTCACCAACCAGAGTACGGATACTGGTGATAACAGAACGTGTAATGCCCGCCACCCCGGTTATATCCACCCAGCTCATGCCGACTATGTCGAGGACAGCGAAGTGTGAAATATGGCACCCACCGCCCCCAATCGCCCCCATACGGGGGCTCTGTTTCTAAGCATTACTCATCCAGTACGCCCGTCCTATTACCCCCGCGGAGCCCTGATCTGTCTCCGCCTAGGCACCCTCCACCCTCCACGGCGCGGCACGTTGCCCCTCACCCCTGCTTAAGGGAACAATGTCAACTGATGAATAGTGCAGACTCCTCCCAGAATCCCGCCGCGCAGATGCCTCATGGCCGCGGCCTCCAGACGGATTTCAACGCCGAGTTCAACAATGATTTGGACTACCCACGCCTCGGCAACGTGACCTTCCGTCGCGGCACCCT
Organism: Corynebacterium sp. HMSC066C02; assembly: GCF_001814945.1. Taxonomy (NCBI): domain Bacteria; kingdom Bacillati; phylum Actinomycetota; class Actinomycetes; order Mycobacteriales; family Corynebacteriaceae; genus Corynebacterium; species Corynebacterium sp. HMSC066C02. The sequence continues at coordinate 89,763 of NZ_KV818452.1, forward strand.
CACCGACAACCAGAACGCCCTCTTCGAGGAGCACTGGCCTCAGTTGGGACGCCTGCTTGCCGACGAACCCCTCGACATCCCCGCCTGGTTCAACCGCGAGGGCGCCAGGACCATCGTGGAAATCGGCTCCGGCACCGGAACCTCCACTGCTGCGATGGCCCCGTTGGAAAAGGACACCAACATTGTTGCCGTCGAGCTTTACAAGCCAGGCCTAGCCAAGCTGCTGGGCTCCATTGTCCGCAACGATATTGAGAACATCCGCATGGTCCGCGGCGATGGCATCGAAGTTCTCATGCGTATGTTTGCGCCCGAGTCCCTCGACGGCATCCGTATCTTCTTCCCGGACCCGTGGCCCAAGGCCCGCCACCACAAGCGCCGCATTATCCAGTCCGGCACCCTTAACTTGTTTGCCTCCCGTCTGAAACCCGGCGGCGTGCTCCACGTGGCCACCGACCACGCCGGCTACGCCGAGTGGATCGACGAGCTCGTAGAGGTCGAGCCCTCCCTCGATTACAAGGGCTGGCCCTGGCCGGAATGCCCCATCCTGACGGACCGCCAGGTCATCACCAAGTTTGAGGGCAAGGGCCTGGATAAGGAACACGTCATCACCGAGTACCTCTGGGAGAAGAAGTAATGGCCGGCACCTACCTTCTGGTGTGGGATGCGCCCAACATGGATATGGGGCTCGGCGCCATCCTCGGCGGGCGCCCCACCGCCGCCTACCGCCCACGTTTTGATGCCATCGGCCGCTGGCTGGTAGAGCTGGCCTTTGACAACGACGCCACCCCCGAAGCCGCCGTCTTCACCAACGTCACTCCCGGCGGCGCCGACGTCATCCGCCCCTGGGTCGAGGCTATCCGCAACGTCGGCTTCGCCGTCTTCGCCAAGCCAAAGCTTCACGACGACGATGATGTCGACCCCGACATGGTCGAATACATCAAGGCCAACCGCGAGAACCTCTCCGGCGTCATCGTGGCCTCTGCTGACGGCCAGAACTTCCAGCACCTGCTGGAGCAGCTCACGGCTTCCGGTCTGCCCACCTGTGTGCTCGGCTTCCACGAGCACGCCTCCTGGGCGCTGACCCACCCCGACATCGAATTCGTCGACCTCGAAGACATCGACGGCGTCTTCCGCGAACCGCTGCCCCGCGTTAACCTGGACAACCTGCCTCCAGGCGGCGCCTGGCTGCAGCCTTTCCGCCCGCTGTCCGCGCTGCTTCCGGACCGCGCGCCCGAGCACAGTTAGGAGCCGCATGTTTTATTCCTGGGGCCGTTTTTCCTATGCCCACCGCAAGGTCATCCCGCTCATCATCGTGGGTCTCATCCTTGGCCTCTTCTTCGGCTTCGGCACCCGCCTCGAGGAGCGCATGAGTCAGGAGGGCTGGGAGGACCCGGGGGCGGCGTCGACAAGCGCGGCACAGATCGAGCTGGAGACCTTCGGCCGCGATAATTCCGGCGACGTCATCCTGCTTTTCGACGATCCCGATGCCCACGCCACCGAGGCCAAGGCCTTTCTGGATGACCTCAAGGCTCAGCATCCGGAACAGATTGACTCTGTCACCAGCTACTTTGATAAGCGCAACCCGAACCTCATCACGCAGGACCACTCCACGGCCTTCGCCGCCATCGGGCTCAAAGGTGACGGCGAGCAGACCCTCAAGGACTTCCGCACCATTGAGGATTCCCTGCACTCCAGTGGGCTGCCCGTGCAGGTCGCGGGTGCCACCGCCGTGGCCGACGCGCTGGATGAGGGCATGGCCAAGGACATCTCCCGCGCGGAGAAGGCCGCCCTGCCGCTCGTCGGCCTGCTGCTCCTCGTGGTCTTCGGCTCCGTCGTGGCGGCGTTCATGCCGCTCGTCGTGGGCGGGCTGTCCATCCTGGGCTCACTAGGCATTCTTTCCATCCTGGCTGGCTTCCAGCAGGTCAACGTGTTCGCGCAGGCCGTCGTCACGCTGCTGGGACTGGGCCTGGCCATCGACTATGGCCTGTTCATGGTCTCCCGCTTCCGTGAGGAGCTGGACAAGGGACGCGATACCAAGGAGGCCGTGGCGATCACCACCGCTACTGCCGGCCAAACCGTGGTCTTCTCCGCCGCCATGGTGGCCGTATCCCTCTCCGGGCTTTTCCTCTTCCCGCAGGCCTTCCTCAAATCCGTGGCCTACGGCTCCATCTCCGCCGTCGGCCTGGCCGCTCTGCTGTCGGTGACGGTGCTGCCATCGCTATTTGGCATGCTGGGCCCCAACATCGATAAGTGGACCGTGCGCAAGACCTCGCGGCGCGGGCGCCGCATCGAGGACACGTGGTGGTACCGGATGCCGCGCTGGGCCATGGGCCGCGCGGGTGTGATGACCACCGCCATCTGCGCGCTGCTCATCGCGCTGACCTTGCCGGTGCTGGGCGTGAAATTCGGCGGCATCAATGAGACCTACCTGCCGCCCAACCAGGACGCGCGCGTAGCGCAGGACCAGTTCAACGAGCAATTTCCCTCCTTCCGCACCGAGCCGGTCAAGCTCGTGGTGAAGAACGCGACCAATGAGCAGCTTGTCGACGTCGTCATGCAAGCCCGCTCCATCCAGGGCCTTACCGAGCCGATGGGCCCGAAGACCGCGACCGTCGACGGCACCACGGTCCTCGGCGCCGGCATCCAGGACCGCGAGGACTACGGGCGCATCGTCCACGAACTCGAGAACATCGAGGCACCGGAGGGCGTGGAGCTGTATGTCGGCGGCACCCCGGCCATGGAGGTCGAATCCCTCGACGCGCTCTTTGAGACCCTCCCTTGGATGGCCCTCTACGTGGTGCTGGCCACCTTCCTCCTCATGGCGCTGGTCTTCGGCTCCTTCATCCTGCCGCTGAAGGCCATCATCATGACGCTGCTCTCGCTGGGTGCCACGCTGGGCATCTTGACGCTCATGTTCGTCGATGGCCTCGGCTCCGGCCTGCTCAACTTCACCGCCGGCCCGCTCATGAGCCCGATTCTGGTACTCATCATCGCCATCGTCTTTGGCCTGTCCACGGACTATGAGGTCTTCCTGGTCTCGCGCATGGTGGAGGCCCGCCGCCGGGGCGCTTCCACGGACGATGCCATCGCGGCGGGCACCGCGCACACCGGTGGCATCATCACGGCGGCCGCGCTCATCATGATCGTGGTCGCAGGTGCCTTCGGTTTCTCCGACATCGTGATGATGAAGTACATCGCCTTCGGCATGATTTTTGCACTGCTTATCGACGCCACCATCGTCCGCATGCTGCTCGTCCCCGCCGTCATGCACCTGCTGCGCGAGGACAACTGGTGGGCCCCGCGCTTCCTCACCCGCCTGACCCATCGCCTCGGCGGCGACAACACTCCAGCTGCCGAGCCGGACCTAGCCACCGCATCCGCTGCCGCGCCAACGCCCACCGCCCCAGCGCTGAACAACGAAGAGGCCGCACCGGCTAAACAGGCTGTGCCCTCCACCACCGTAACTACCGAGCGGGACGAGCCGCGTTCTTCGGCTGGATCCACCGGGCAGGCAGAGAAACCGGTTGCTCCCATTACTCCCACAGCACCTGTCGAAAAGCCGGGCTCGCGGGGCGAGGTAGAGGCGGCGTCGGCAAGCAGGGCAAGCGAAGCCGCCGTACGCGGGGACCGCAGCGCCGACACTGACGCGGAGCTCATCCCCTTCTCCGAGCTGGTCAAGCGCCTTAAGTCCACGGATGGTCGATGAAGAAGAACTGGCTGACCTGGATAATCTCCCTGCTGATTCTGGCCGCGCTAGCGTGGTTCTTCCGCGACCAGCTGGACTTCATCTCCGAGGGATTGCGCCGCCTGCGCCACGCTGAACCTTTCCCCGTGGTGCTGGTGGTGTTCTTCGCACTGCTCTCCATCGCGGGCATGGCGGAGGTGATGAAGCGGCTCATCGGCGCGGGCGGCGTCAAGGTGCCGCTGCGCGAGACCTACGCCATCACGCTGGCCTCCAATGCGTGGTCCACGACTCTGCCGGCGGGCCCCGCCTTTTCGGCTTTGCTCACCTTCCAGGTGCAGCGCCGCTGGGGTGCGTCGGTGGCGCTGTGCAGCTACTTCCTGTTTTTGTCCTCGATCATTAGCTCGATGTTCCTCGCGCTCATTGGCCTGGGCGGGGTGTTTTTCCTCAACGCAGATATGGCTTTGGGTTCGCTGATCACGACCATCGCCCTCATGCTCGCGGCACTCGGCGGCATCTTCTGGCTGACCTCGCACCCGGTGACCCTTGAGCGCTGGCTGCGCAAGCTGCGGCCCGGCCCGAAGCGGGACCGCGCGATCCAAGAAGTCCGCAACCTGGGCGAGGTCCACCTTTCGCGCGGCCCCTTTGCTGTAGTTGCTGGTGCGTCGCTGGTGCACCGCCTGGCCGATATGGCCGCGCTATGGGCTTCCGTGTGGGCGGTAACCGGGGAGATCCCGTGGCTGCGCGCCGGTGCTGACGACACCACACTAGCCGGTGTGGCCCTGGCCTTCCTGGCTGCGAAGCTGGCTGGGTCCGCGCAGGTCACCCCGGGTGGTGTGGGCACGGTGGAGGCCGCGCTCATCACCCCTCTGGTGGCGACAGGCCTGACCGTGGTGCACGCCACCTCCGCGGCCATCATCTACCGGCTTATTTCCTTTGCGCTCATCACTATCATTGGATGGGTCATCTACTTCGCCCACTACGCCCGCGATGGCTTTTCTTACGCGGCGTTGAACCGGAAGGAATCCTAAATGCGCGTTGCCCCGCTTATCGACGTCCTCGCTCTCGTACTCTTCGCCATCCTCGCCCGCCTGGCGCATGGTGGCCTAAGTTTTAGCTCCTGGGTTGATGCCTTCTGGCCGTGGACCGTGGGCGCGCTCGTCGGCTGGGTCATCATCATGGCCACGAAGCTAAGCGGCCTGTGGAAGGAGGGCGCCGTCGTGTGGCTGAGCGCCGTCATCGGCGGCATGGCTTTGTGGATGCTGGTCAACGGGCGCCTGCCGCACTGGTCCTTCCTCATCGTGGCCACCGTGATGTCCGCGCTATTCTTCTTTGGCTGGCGAGCCATCGCGGCCTTTGCGTCCCGCTCCCGCGCCTAAGGTTTGTGCTTCAACTGCCAATTCGCCCTACACGACTCCGGGGACCTGCTTTCATTTTGAGCATCCGCTGGAGTCCAACGCGTCACGACTACTTTCCGGTCGAAGTGGCGCATTCACGCCTTGCGGTTGGGCGTTTGAACTGGGTGTTTAGCGCTCCGGTTGCGGGGCACTTCAGGCCGGTTTAGGGTGTGAGCCATGAAGTTGGGGGACTTACTCGGGGCACTCGCTCGCGGCATGCACGTCGTGTCCTTGTGCGCAGGCCACACGCGCGAGGAGATGCTCGCGCTGGGGGCGACGCCACGCATGGCGCGGCAGCTCGAAGGACTTCACCGCGTTTATTTTGGCCAGACTGCTTTCACTGCCAAGCAGCGCCGTGCGCGGGAGACGGACCATGCGCTGGATACGCTGCTGCAGATTGAGCGTCATGTGGCACGCGTCAAAAACTCACGCCAAGCTTGGGATCTGCGAGTGGAATTGTGCTCGACCCCCGAGGGCGAGATTGCGCGCGTGGCGAAGCTAAGACTCTCGGAACTTAAACCCGAGCCTAGCCCCGGCGTCCGCGTGCGACGCAGTGCGGGAGGCATGCACAAACTCATCATCACGGACCGTCCGCGCGCGATTGCCAATCTGGTGGGCACGCTTAAGGCCACCTCCGACGACCTGCTGAAGGCCGTCCACGAAGTCTTTTCCGGCGGCGGCGCACCAAAGCCAGCCTTGCATGCGCACGTGATTGTGCGACTAGAACAGCTGGACAAGATTGTGCGCGGTGAGGGCGACGATATTATTCTGCAAGCAACTGACGGCGGCACCATGACCGGCGCTGAATTTCTCCACACGCAGTTTGCCGCTCGGGGCTTTGTCTCGCTCTTCCACCCGGTCGAGGGGCCGGTGAATCTGTATTACGGGAGCCGTTTTGCCAACGATAAACAGCGGCTTTTGCTCGGTGCAGAGCATCCGACGTGCGCCTGGCTCGGCTGCACACGACCAGCCGCGGAGTGCCAGATGCACCATATAAGGCGCTGGCAGGATGGCGGACCGACCAACCTCGACAACCTCGTGCCGCTATGTAAATATCACAACGCCATCAATGACGATGACCCCGCCCGACCCACATATCGCGGGCGCATCGACCGAGTTGAGGGCCGCATGGCATGGCTGCCTCCCGACGGCGCTCCACCAATCCCCATCCCCAGCCCGGTCTGGGATTAAAAAGCCCCTCCACAAGGAGGGGCTAGAAGCGCTGGCTTACTTCGAGCTCAGGGCGCCAACGTTCACGCCTGCCTGGTTGAGCAGCATGATGACGAGATTGATGATGTCGCCACCGAGGTCAAGGGCGCTAGAAAGCATTGGGGTTCTCCTTTGATTGAATTCCTAGACTTTATGCCTATCGTACGAAACGGTCCCAAACGTTACGCCCCGTGCCTGGGGCGCGCGGCGGAGGCTTAGGTCGCCCAGTGAGCATGCATCCCGAGAGCAGCTAACAGGAGGCAGTTAACCCCCAGGACGCTAGAGCGGGGAGATGGTGTGCTTCTTGGGCAGGTCCTTCTCTTGCTTATCGGCAAGCTGGCGCAGCGCGCGGCGCAGGGCTAGACGCGACTCGGAGGGCTTAATCATGCCATCGAGGTATCCGCGCTCCGCGGCGACATAGGGCGCGGTCATGGTCTCGTCGTAGAAGTCCATGAACATCTTCTTCGTCATCGCGCGTTGCTCTGGGGTCTCGGCGGCCTCGAGCTGCTTGCCCGCAATCATGACCACGGCGGCGGCCGAGCCCATCACGGCGATCTGGGCCGTCGGCCACGCCAGGTTGATATCACCGGTCAGGTTCTTCGAGCCCATCACGGCATACGCGCCGCCATAAGCCTTGCGCACGATGAGCGAGACCTTCGGCACGGTGGCCTCCACCACGGCAAACGCAAACTTCGCGCCGCGGTGAATCAAGCCCGCCTTCTCCTGGTCCACGCCCGGCAGGTAACCCGGCGTATCCACCACAAAGACCAGCGGGATGTTGTAGGCATCGCAAATACGGATAAAGCGCGCGCCCTTATCGGCGGCATCCGCATCGATACAACCCGCTGAATGCATCGGGTTATTGGCCACAAAACCCACGGCCTTGCCATCAATGCGACCAAAGGCAGTGATGACGTTGGGGGCGTAGTTTTCCTGAATTTCGATGAGATCGTCATCGTCGCCAAGCTGCGTGAGCAGGTCCATCATGTCGTAGCCGGCGTTCGTATCATCCGGCATGAAGGAATCCAGCTCGGTGTCCTGGGCTACCTCCTCATCAGAAGGCGCATCGAAGACCGGGGATTCGTCGAAGCAGGTCAGAGGCAAATGATCCAGCAGGTCGCGGACCAAGTCAAAGGCCTCATCCTCCGAGGGCACCACGACAGACACGTTGCCGTTGAGCTCCTGCTGGCGCGCGGAGCCCAAGTCGTGGGAGGAAATTTCCTCGCCCGTGACCTCCTTGATCACGTTCGGGCCCGTCACGTACATCTCCGCCTCACCATCGACGGCGATGATGAAGTCCGTGGTCACCGGCGCATACACCGCACCGCCAGCGGACTTACCCATCATGATGGAAATCTGCGGGCTACGGCCACTAAGCGGCAGCTGGCGGCGGGCAATCTCGGAGTACATGGCCAGAGACGTCACCGCGTCCTGGATGCGCGCACCACCGGAATCCTGGATACCGATAACCGGGCAGCCAATCTTGATGGCCAAATCCATGATGTCGGTGACCTTCTTACCAAAGGTCACGCCCACGGAACCGCCATACACGGTCTTATCGTGCGCGTAGATACACACCGGGCGGCCATTGATGCGGCCGTGGCCGGTCACCACGCCATCGGAGTAAATCGCATCCGGGTCGCCGGGCGTCTTGCCCAGGGCGCCGGTTTCGACGAAGGAGCCTTCGTCGAGAAGCGCGGCGATGCGTTGGCGCGGAGTCGAGCGCCCAGCCTCGTCGCGGCGCGCCCGGGAGCGTTCACTGCCGGGATCCTGGGCGCGTTCGAGGCGCTCGCGTAGGTCCGCTAGCTTGTCAGCGGTGCTAGTCACTTCCGAATCTTCTCCTCGATCCATTCCTCCATGTGCTTGCCCACGATACCGATTGCGGGCTCGTCGGGAACCGCCAGGTGGTCGCCCGGCAGCTGCACAATCTCCAGATCCTTCACGATAACGCCCCAGCCACCGTCCGGGTTAATCTCCGCATAGGCAGGCTCGAGCTCGATGGCGCCGTCATGCATGCGCTCGGAGCGGAAGAGGATGGCGGGCGCGCTTACCGACGCCCACCGTCCCATATCCAGCGAGCCCAGAATCTGGTTATCCACGAAGGATGCGCGCTGGTGCTCTAGCACGCCGGCGGACAGGCCGTGCTCAGAGGCATCGGTGGAGCTGAGGAATTCCGCGAGCATGGCCATGAGTGCATCCTCGCCCACGGTCTCCAGCATCTCGTAGGGCGGCTCGAAGTCGAGGCCATAGGTCTTCTTGGCGAAGGCGGCGTAGCGCCCCCAGCGGGCCTTGGTTTCCTCCAGTGTCTTCGGCGCTGGGTTAGCCGGCTGGGTGGTATCCAGCAGAGCGATAAAGGCAACCTCAGCAGTATCCTCGCCGCGAGCTTGACGCTCCTGCAGCTGGTAGGCCACCTCGTAGGCTAGCGCTCCGCCGAAGGACCAGCCGCCGAGCACGACCTTGCGCCCGCGCGCGTAGTGCAGGATGTCCTCGATATAGGCGGCGGCGCGATCTTCCAGGCTGCCCTCGAGGCGCTCCACGCCGTAGACGGCGATATCGGCAGGCAGACGGCGGGTCAGCGGCTGGTAGACCACGGTGGTGCCGCCGGCCGGGTGGAACATGAAGACGGCCGGGCCATCGGCCTCGCGCAGCACGCGGATATTGCCTTCGACCTCGGTCTCCAGGCCCTCGCGGACCAGGTCTGCCAAATTCTCCAGGGCTTCGGCTTCCTGGACCTGCTGTGCGGTGACCTCGATGCCGGCGCGCTCGGTGAGGCGCTCGGCAATCTTTGCGGCGACCTCATCGCTGACCTGCGGCAGCGCAGAGGTCACGCCGGCCGCGGCCTTGCCCGTGAAGGTGGCCCAGGTACCGAAGACCATACGCTCGGAGGCATCGCGCGGTGCGACGCCGACGCCTTCGCGGTTCTCGTCCATGCCGCCGCTTTCGCCGTTCGGCTTATCTGCGCCTCCCTTCGCGCTCACGGTGGTGTCGTTCGCGCCGGTGTGGTCGGCCTCGGTGAGCGCGAAAGGTGCGTCAGTGCTCGCGGTTCCAGCTTCAGCGGCCACGTCGGCCGGTGCCTGTGCGGCAGAACCGGGCTGCTCGGACACGGCCTCTTCAACCATGGTGATGACGTCGGCGAGGGAGGCGTCGCGAAGCGCCTGCACCTGCAGCGGCGGAATCTGGAAGTCATTCTCCACACGGTTCTTAATGCGCATACCCATGAGCGAATCCAGGCCCAGGTCAATAAGCGGCAGCTCACGCGGGAGATCGGAGACGTCGTAGCCCATGGACTCCGACACGATGAGTGCCAAGCGCTCCTCCACGCTCTCCGTCGCCGGGTCCCAGCGCACGGCATCGGCGCCCACGTCGGGGTCCGCGAACTGCGGCGCGGTCACAGCCTGCGGCAGGCTCGGCTCCGGGGCCGCAGCGGGTTCGGCAAGGTTGAGAGTCGAGGCAAAGCCCTCCGCGACAAGCTTGGTGCTTGCTCCGTCCACGTAGTGCACCGCCAGCGACAGCCCGCCCAGCGTGCGGCGGACAATCGTGGTGACCTCGCCCTTCGCGGGCAGGTCGAGGTGCTCCTCGCTCGCCGCGATGTGAGCGCCCGGGGTCACGGCCTCGGCTGCAGCCTCCAGGATGGCCAGCGCGCTCGGCGCCTGGTCGGCGTTCGTGGAGAACGCTACCGCGCCCTCCGGCAAGCTCACGCGCGCACCCGGCAGACCGGACACACCAGAAGACGGACGAGCATTGGTCCAAAAACGTTGGCGGCGGAAGTGGGTATGGGGGGCGTCGACAAGCGCGCCGGAGCCAAAGACCTTAGTGTAATCCACCGGCGTTCCAGCAACGTAGAGCTTGCCCAGCAGGTCCAGAAGTGACTCGGTGGGCTCCACCTTGCGCTTCAGGCTGTAGAGCAGCTGCGCATCCGCCTTGCCCGCGGCAAAAGCGGTGGACATCAGGCCCATCAGCGCAATCGGGTTCGGGGAAATCTCCACGATCTGCATGTGGCCGGCCGCGAACGCCGCTTCCGCCGCCTCCTGCAGGTAGACGGGCTTGCGGGTCATGCGGATCCAGTAGTCCTCATCGTGCAGCACCGCACCGGGGCGGTAGACCTTGCCGCGGTCCACGGAGGAGAAGAGCGTCGTGTGCAGCGGGCGGGTCTCGATGCCAGCGATTTCCGCATAGAGCTCACCCAGGAGCGGGTCAACGGCGGAGGTGTGGCCAGCACCCTTGACATTGAGCGCGCGGGCGAACTTGCCCTCGCCCTCGAGGCGCTCCACCAGCGCGAGGACCTCCTCACGCGGGCCGCCCACGGTGGTCATGCCCGGGCCGGTGTACACGGCAGGCTCGATGGAACCCGGCAGGGCGTCAATCTCCTCGGCGGAAAGCTCGACGACGGCCATGGCACCCTGCTGGTCCTCCGGCAGCGAAGCCTCGCCCTCGCCCATGAGGCGCGCGCGGTGGCAGGCGATGAGCATGGCGTCGGCCGCCGTGATTCCGCCCGCAGCGTAGGCCGCGCCGATTTCACCCATGGACATGCCGATAACGCCGGCCGGGCGCACGCCGAAGGTGGCGAGCAGGTCCGTCAGCGCGATCTGGATGGCGGTGATGGCTACCTGCGCGGTTTCGGTGTTGTAGGTCTGGGCGTCGTCGTGCACCAGCTCCAGGATGGACCAGCCGGATTCGCGCTGGACGATGGCGTCAAGCTCCTCCAAGCGCTCCTTGAACAGCGGCGAGATCTCGATCATGTCCTTGGCCATCTTGCGGTGCTGGGAGCCGAAACCGGAGTACATGAAGACTGGTCCGTGCACCGTCGGGGAATCCGCCGCGGCGATCCCGACGGAGACGGTCCCCTCGGAGACCTGACGCAGGCGCTTGACAGCTTCCTCGCTTGACGACGCCGTTACTACCGCACGCGAACGCCCATGGTTGCGGCGCGCGAGGGTGCGGGCCAGGGAGAGCAGGTTCGGGTTCTCCGCTTCGATGTAGTCCGCCAGGTGAGCCGCTGCCGCGGCGCGGCGGGATGGCAGCAAACCGGAGACCGGCAGGGCTACTGGCTGGCCCTCGCCGATGGCGACCTGCGGGGTGTCCTGGTGGGTCAGCCCGCGGTAATCCGTAAGAACGACGTGTGCATTGGTGCCGCCGAAACCAAAGCCGGAAACACCGGCGATTTTCTGGCCGGAGTATTCAGGCCACTCGCGTGGATCCTCGACCACTTCGAGGTGCTCTGAGTCAAAATCGATATAGCGGTTGGGGCCCACGTAGTTGATGTTTGGTGGGATGACGCCGTGGCGCATGCCTTCGATGACCTTGATGAGGCCCACGACGCCAGCGGCGGACTCGGAGTGGCCGATGTTGGTCTTGGCGGAGCCCAGCAGGGTCGGGTTGGCGGCCTGGCGGCCCGGGCCCAACACGCGGCCGAGCGCGGTGGCTTCAATGGGGTCACCGAGAATGGTGCCGGTGCCGTGGGCCTCGACGTAGTCCACGTCCTGCGGGCGGATGCCGGCGTCGGCGTAGGCGCGCTCGAGGACGTCGACCTGCGCGTCTGGGTTGGGGGCGGTCAGGCCGTTGGAGTGGCCGTCAGAGTTGACCGCGGAGCCCTTGATGACGGCGTGGATGGTGTCGCCGTCGCGCTCGGCGTCCTCCAAGCGCTTGAGCACGAGCACGCCCGCCGCATCCGCGCGGACGATGCCATCGGCATCATCGGAAAAGGCGTGGATGGCGCTGGTGGGCGAGGTGACACCCAGCTCACTAAAGCCGATGGAGGCGTGCGGCGAGGCCAGGATGTTCACGCCGCCGGCGAGGGCCGTATCGGCCGCACCCACGCGCAGATCCTTCACCGCCTGGTTGACCGCGACGAGGGAAGCCGAGCACGCGGTATCCACGTTGAGGGAAGGGCCGCGCAGGTCGAAGGCGTAGGAAAGGCGGTTAGCCACGATCGCTGAGGACGTACCCGTCATGGCATAAGGGTGCATCTCCGCCGGGTCGGCGGTAATCAGCATGCCGTAGTCATTGTTGGTGGAGCCCATGTAGACACCGGTGGCGGTGCCGCGCAGCTGGTTGGCGGGCACCCCGGCATCCTCGAGAGCTTCCCACGCCACCTCTAGGAGAATGCGCTGCTGCGGGTCCATGTTGGCTGCCTCCAGCGGGGAGAGGCCAAAGAACTCGGCGTCGAAGGAGGCGATGTCCTCGATGTAGCCGCCGTCGGTGTTTTGCTGCTCCATCTTCTCGCTGGTAATTGGGTCGGAGGAGTACTCCGACCAGCGCCCGACGGGCAACGGGCCGGTGCCCGCGCGGCCCTCGACGAGCATGGTCCAGAACTCGTCGACGTTCTTGGCTCCCGGGAAACGGCCGGCATAGCCGATGACGGCGATATCCCCGCCCGCGAGGGAAGCAGAACGCGGCGAAGCCTCACGCGGCGCGCTTTCTGCCGAGGTGCCGGCCGCGCCGTTGACAAGGCGCTCGGCCAGCTGCGCAATGGTGGGGTACTCGTAGGCCACGGTGGGCTCGAGCTTAATCCCGAGGAGGTTTTCTAACTCGCCGGAGAGGACGACTGCGTCACGCGAGGACAGCCCGAAATTCTCCAACGGTTTGGTGTCCGTGATTTCCTCAGCTGATAGGCCGGTGGTCTGCGCAACCCAGGTGCGCAGCCAGCCACGAAGCTCTTCAACGGTCATAAATCTCTAGCTTTCTTACGCGGACTAAAACTAACTAAATGTGCGGTCGATTTTGCGCAGCACAAAAGCGCGCACATCGATGCGTATATAGGGGTTATCGGACAATTATCCCACTTTGTTAACTTGGGTTTCATAACCGACATACCCACAGGCAGCGACAACCCCCGCTCCGCGGTTGCGCGGAAACGGGGGTTGAAAAGGCGTGGTTTCGGAAGGGCTAGGAAGCGAGGTAGCTCTTCTTCGCCACGCGGCGGGCAATCTTGCCCGAGGAGGTGCGCTTGATCTCATTAGCGTTGAACCACTGGATGACGGCCGGCGTCACGCCGTGGTGCGCGGAGACTGCGGAGCGGATGGCTTCGGACGCGGCGGCGTCATCGGCTGGGTTGGCGCCGTCGGCGCGCTCAATGAGCAGCACGAGTTCCTCGGTGCTACCACCCTCCACGGAGAAGGCCGCGATGGAATCCGCACGCACGTGGCCCGAGGCCTCCTGCACGGTGCCTTCGATGTCCTGCGGGTAGTGGTTGCGACCAGCCACCACGATGAGGTCCTTGAGGCGGCCAGTGATGTAGAGCTGGTTATCCACGATTGCCGCCAGGTCACCGGTGGCCAACCAGTTGTTATCCTCCGGCGCGTTCGGCACGCGGGAGCCCTCTTTCAGGCGCTCCCCCAGCGTGTTGTGGAAGGTCGAGGTGGTTTCCTCCGCGCGGTCCAGGTAACCGGCCGCGCGGTTATCACCGTGGAGCCAGATTTCGCCCACTCGGCCATCCGGCAACTCGGCCTTGGTCTCTGGGTCCACGATGGTCAGGTGCTGAGCCACGACGCTCTGACCACAGGAGGCATAAGCCACGGAGTCCGCGGACTTCTCCACGATGACCGCCTCGCCGTCGGCCAAACGCTCGCGGTCGAAGTGGGAAATAATCGGGCGCTCCAATGTCTGCGGGGTGGTCACAATCAGCGAAGCCTCCGCCATGCCATAGGAGGGGCGCAGGGCATCGCGGCGCAAGCCGTACTCTTCCTTGCCGAAGGTCTCCCAGAAGGAATTCACCGCGGACTCCGTGACCGGCTCCGAGCCGATCACGATGCCATCGACATTGCTGAAGTCCAGCGTCTCACCTTCCGCCGGGGCGCCGTAGCGCGCGGCGAGCTCGAGGGCGAAGTTGGGAACCACGGCATAGGTTCCCTGCAGCTGCTCATCGATGGGCTGGCGCTTGAGCTGGTCAATCCAGCGCTTGGGCTGCTGCACGAAGTCACGCGGCGTCATGATTTCCAGGTTGAGGCCCAAGATAGTCACGAAGGTTGCCAGGATGATGCCCATATCGTGGTGCATCGGCAGCCAGGACACCACGCGCGCCGGCAGCTTGATCTGCACCGCGGTGAAGATCTGCAACACATTGGTCATGATGTTGCGATTGGTCAGCAGCACACCCGCTGGGGTGCGGGTGGAGCCGGAGGTGTACTGCAGGAAGGCCGGGTGGTCCACCGGCGCGGTCTGCAGCGCGGCCAGGGCCGCCTTGCCCTCCTCGGTCTCCAGCGGGTTCACCCAGCTCTGCGCCAGGGAATCCGGCAGGGAGTCGATGGAGATGATGCGCGGGCGCTCAGCCGCCGGGCGGTCCGAGAAGTATGCGCGGTTCGCCGCGGCCGAGATGTTATTAGTCAGCACGATCGACGGATTCGCGTCACCAAAGACCGCCCGCAGGTGGTCGGTGTGGCCGGGCTCGTTCGGATCATAGAGCGGAAGCGGCGTCATACCCGCGTACATCGCGCCCAAGAAACCGAAAATGTACTCGGGAGAGTTGCCCGCCAGGATCGCCACACGATCCCCCATCTTGCCTACCTGCTGCAGGCGTGCTGCTACCGCCTTGATGCGGGTATTGACCTGGGAGCGGGTGATATCGCGCGGGGTGCCCTCCGGGTTATCGGTATAGACCCACTGGCGCATGACCGGGCGATCCGGGATTCCCGCCTGCTGCTCCGAGGCATAGACGTGTTCGGCGAGCCCCGCCAACGTGAGGTGAGGCGGCAGGGCAATGTTGCCCTTCTCGTCGAAGAACTGGCCGATCAAGGCTTTCAGGTCCATGTGGGAAAGCTCCTTCGTAGGGTTGAGAGGGGCACGCACCCCTACTTCACGTACTTTTGACATTGAAAATATCAGAAGAGATGTGCCGAGCGTTACATGGCACGCGGTGGAGGTGGGGTGCGGGGGCGTCGCCAAGCACTACTGCGCGTCGATGGTGTCCTTCGCCCACTGCGTGACCCACTGATTGGCCGTGGTGCCTTCGATGACGTCCGGATTGTAGGCATACAGTGCATGAACACCGTTGGCGTCGATGAGATCACGCGCGCGTTCGAGCCCGTTGCTGACATCCAGCGGGGCATCACAAATCGAGTCATTCGGCGCACAGATTTGGAAGGTGCGGTCCGCCAGCGCCCCGAAGCCATTGGCGCGCTCACCGCGCATCGTGGCACCCGGGACGATACCCTGAATCAACGTCGAGACCGGCTGCAGGGCAATCTCCGCGCCCACACCGCCGACGTGCGCGCCCGGGTTAATGCCCACGCCATCCTGACGCCGCCCATCCGCAATGAGAGCTACGCCCGCCACGCTTTCTGCGGGCACGGGACCGTTACCGCCGCCAATCCGGTCCGCCACATCACCCGCGATGACCGCTCCCTGCGAAAACCCGCTCAGGATGAATTTCGTGTTCGGGCAGGTCTCGTGCATGTAGGTCAACTCGCCCTCTAGGCGCGAGGTGCCCTCATTGCGGGAATCGTCGTAGCTCATCTCGTGCTGCGCGTTGATGTTCTTAAACTGCGCGGTGTACGGCAGCGTCCACACCTTGACGTCCTCGGGGACGTAGGCCTCCTTCAGAGGATTCGTAATCGACAGCATGAAGGAGTTCGGGTTCGCGCCTGGGTTAATGGGATCATCGTCCGCAGCGGATTCCCACGTTCCCGGAGCGGAGATAAACTCCACGCGCGGGCACCAGTCCGGTTGCTCGGGGCTCGCGCCCCCCTCCTCCTGGGAGGGGGCGGGCTCCGCCAGGTTCCCTTGCTCTCCTTCCTCATTGGTATTGAGAAAGTGGACCGCTCCCCCGCCAATCACGGCTAGGAGAACAACGACAGCAAGGACGGTGAGTGTTTTACGCATGAAGAAATTTCTACCTTGACAAGGCGCGGGATTGGCTGGAAAATCCCTGCCACATTACTGAGCGCAGAGCTTGTTGCCCTGCTCGGTGATGAGCTGGACGACGTCCTCGTGGCTGAGTTCCGTGCGGCCCTGCTCGATGAGCTGCCCGGCCACAGCCGGCACGGTGACGGCATCGCCCTGGCAGGAAGCCTGCGCAGCACCCACCAGTTGGTCTTCTACGCCGTCGATGTTCACACCTTTCCCAGCCACTGCAGCCAGGAAGTCCTGGTCCGGGCCTTGCGCGGGCACGGGCGTTGGGATTTCGGAGATCTCGCGCGCACCACGGTCTTCCGGCTCCTCGCCTGGCGTTCGCTCGGCCGAGGCGGATGCAGAGCTTTCGGATGCCTTGCTTGCCGACGATTCACCACTCGCCACCGAGGAGCGCTCCAGCGGAGCCACGGAGGTTTCGGTGGCATCACCCTCGTCGACGGTGGCGGAACCGCAAGCGCTCAGCAAGGTGCCGGCCGCAAGCAGCACCGCCGCACCAGCTGCTGCGGTGGGTCGGGCAGAAAAAAGACGCATGACAGTCCCTACTTCTTATCCGCCTGGACCTGGCCCATGACCTCACGGATGACGCCGTGCTGGAAGGACTGAGTCAGTCCGCCTGCCGGAATGGAGGCGTAGTCCTTGGTGGGCCAGCCAAACTCACCCTGCTCCCAGCCGTGCTTGCCCCACTCATCAAAAATCTTGCCTTTGAGGATGTAGTGCGCGCCGGAATCCATGGACCAGTAGATGTTGCCGTGTTCGAATTCCTGGAAGAAGCCGCCGTTGACGGCCGTCTCCTCGCCCACCGGGTAGCCCAGCTCGGACTCGGCAGCCTTCAGCTCCTTGTATTTCGCGCCGATGGCACCGTGCACGATGTGGGTGGAGCCATCTGGGTTGCGGGTCAGCACGCCGTTCTCGAAGTCCTGGACCTCGCCCTCGCCAACCTTGCGCGGCTCGGACACCGGGTACTTGAGGTCGCCGCCCTCGAAGCCGTTCTTGCCCCAGGGATCGAAGAGGTCCTTCGAGATGGGCCAAGCGCCGGTCTCCGGGGTCCAGTAGATGGAACCGTGCTCGAAGTGGACGTAGCGGCCGCGGCCGTCCGGGGTCTTTTCCTCGCCGGTCTTCGGGAAGCCCAGCCAAGAGGTCGGGCCACCGAGCTCGGAGTAGCGCGCACCAATGCGGCCAATGACGGCGTGGGCACCGGTCTCCGGGGACCAGTAAGCGGTACCGGCCTGGAAGTCCTGGGCCTTGCCGCGATCGGCAACGTCATACTCGTTGTTCACGCAGTCACCGATAATGCCGGACTTGGTGGCCTCTGCAATAGCGCCGATCGGGGTGCAGTCAGCGCCGCGGTCACTCTTGTCCAGGCCGAGGGAATCAGCGATGTAAGGCCAGGCCTCGGTCATCTCGAACTGCCAGTACTCCCAGCTGTGAACGCCGGTCGGGCGGAACTTCACGACCGGCTCGACACCGGCGCGCTTGGCGTAGTCAACGAAGGTCTGGGTGGACATGCGCGAGATTGCCTCTAGACCCACGCCGGCCATGTTGGCCTTGCCCTTGGCCACCGAACCGAGCTGGCCGTAGTCATCCTTGCCGTTGCCAGCGGAGACGTAGACCTTCATATCCTTGAGGTTCTCGATCCCCAGCTTCGGATCGTGGTCGATCCAGTCTTGGGAGTAGAGGGCACCCCACATGTTGGTGGAGGTGAATCCGCCAGCGTCAGCCTGGGCAGCGGTAATGGCCTCCGGCATGCCGGTGGTGGTGGTGTCGAGGTAACCAGAGAAGGAGCCGACGTACTTGAAGGCCCAAGGGTTACGCTCGGCCAGGTTCATGGCGGCGGTACCACCCATGGAGATACCGGTAACGGCGCGCTTGCCGTTGGAACGGTAGCCCTTCTCCAGAATCGGGATAAGCTCCCGCATCAGGAAGGTCTCCCACATGTAGTGCGTGCCGTTGTCCTCCTTCTGCCAGTCAGAGTAGAAGGAGGACTCACCGCCCACCGGCATGATGAGGTTGACGTTGCGGTCGGCGTACTGGGAGAGGATGTTGGTCTCGATAGTCCAGCCGGACTCGTCATCGCGGGCACGCAGGCCGTCCAGCGCCCAGACCTCCGGGAAGGTCTTATCCGGGCTGGAGTACCAGTCACGCGCGAGCTGGATCTGTACGACCTGCTCCTTGTCCGGCATGGCAGCGGACTTGATGTAGACCATGAGGTGGCGGTTGGTCAGGTACTCAACGCGGGAAACAGATACGCCCTCCGGCAGGCCCTCAATCTCCGGGTATTCGGTATCTACCGGGGTACGCTGCGGCGGATTAGAGGGAGCGAAGGAATCGGAAAGGTTGGAGCTGCCTAGGAGATCAGTAATGCCCTCGGTGGAGGAGCTGGACGACTGCGCGTTGGCGATTGGCAGCAGCGCAAAGCCCACTGCCACGGCGGTGGGCAGTGCGGCGATGGTCAGGCCCTTGCGGGCTGCGGACGGGGAACGCAGGCCGGACGCCTTGGCGGACCGGCGGGGCTGAGTTGACGCAGTGTTCGGCATTGAAGAGTCCTTGTAGGGGTAAATCGAGATGAGGGCACGCGGTGCCGCGAGCGGGCTCCGCAGGTTCCCCTCCTGCGGAACTCGCCGCCGCACGCGTGGTGAGCGGTCTAATGTGTTCTCAAGTTTAAGTTTAACTTGAGACTTTCGGTAGGGGGACACGCCCAGCAAACCAATGAAAAAGCCGCCGTGCTCTTAAGCACGGCGGCTAGACAGAAAGTACTTACCAGGCGTTCATAACGTTAAGCACCTGCGGCTTGGAGCGCTCGAGTTGGTAACCGAACTGCTCCCAGTTGTGCAGGCCCTGGGCCGGGTAATTCGTCTGCAAGCGAACACCCATGGCGCGAGCCTTCAACTCCCACAGGCGGGTGGTGCCGTTGGCAAAGCCCTCCAGCGCCACGCCGGCCGCGATGTGTTCCGGACGGTAGCGCTGCTGATCCAGCGGCCCCGGGATGCCGGAGGCGGCGGAGACGTAGACATCCGTTCCGTTCGCAGCCAGATCCGGGATCAGGTTGAAGGGGTCATTGCTGAAACGCTTCGGGTTGATGATGGACCCATACATGGCGTTGATGTTGAAACCGCCGGCGTCGAGAAGCGCCAGGCGCATGAAGGTCTGGGCACCCGGCAAGGTCGTGGTGAGGTAACCGGAGTAGGACAGCGCCTGACGGAACTGCTCCGGGTGCTTGCCCGCGAGGGTAATCGCAGCGGTAGCACCCATGGACAGGCCAGCGATGGAGTTATTGTTGCGGGCCACGCCGAAGTTGCCCTCAAGGTAGGCCGGAAGCTCCTGCGTCAGGAAGGTCTCCCACTGGTAGTTAACCGGCTTGACCAGATCGTAGGTAGCCGGACCGTTCCAGTCCGCGTAGAAGGAGCCAGCGCCACCCACCGGCATCACCAGGGTGATGTTGTGGTCTACATAACTGCGCGCAGCGTTGACGTCATTGACCCACGCGTTTGTGCGATCGGTGGCGCGCAAACCGTCGAGCAGGTAGAGACCCGCGTTTCCGCCGTTCTTAGCGGGCTGGATCTGCACTGGGATGTTGCGGCCCATGGCCTGGGACCACACGTCGCAGCGCTGTACCCAGTAACCGACGCGATCCCATTCGCAGGCGCCGGTGGCGTCGCCACGCAGCCAGTCACGGTGAGCGGCGGATGCTTCTTGCGTACCCGCGGTCACGACCAGGCCCAGAGCCACAGCGATGGCTGCCACCACTGAGAGGACCCGAGTCCGCAGGCCGGAGCTTAGTGAACTCATGTTTCTCCTTAACGTTTTTACTGCCACTAGTACATCGCCAACACGCCAGCGATAGTTACAGATCAATAACAGGAATCTTTCGTAGCGTAACGCACGCTGACAATTTTCGCCTACCCATGGGGGTGCTCCCCAGCTCACACCAAGCTAATGGACAGGATAATCGCTGGGCTCATCGGAGAGCATGAGGGTGCGGCCCGAGGTCAGTGAGAAGGTCAGGTTCTTGAGGAAGCGCTCCCGCGTTAGGGGCTCGCTATAGGAAGCGATGAGCTCCTGCACCTCTGGCGTCGCCAGCGCCGCTCGCGCCTGGCGGGTCTTGTCCTTGTCATACCACGGCGGGAGGTACTCGATGTCCGCGCCCGTCTGCGCAGCCTGCCACTCCACGTCGAGGTGCTTGTCGTGGCCCACGCGCCCGCCTTCCTCACGGGGCATGCGCGCCGCCAGCGGGGTGGCCAAGCCGATAGTGTCGAGAACTCGGACATTGAGCGGCGCGTTCATCGACGTCATGCCCAAGTTCACCAGATACACCGTCGGCGGCTCATCCATACCCGGCTCGCGCGGAACGGTGAGCCAATTGAGAAGGTCCTTCTCCTCATCTTCCACATAGATCGTGGCCAGGGCATCTCCGTCCACCAGTTTCTCGCCGGCCTCTTCGTAGCCGCGCATGAACTTCATCCCCAGGTAGTCTTTGGCCGAGCGCGGCGGGTAGCCCGCCTCACGGTTGGTGGCATAAGTCCAGAAATCACGTTCGTCCACGATAGACAGCGGTTGCTCATAAGCCTCCCAGTCCATCGGGTGCCCGCGCAGCACGATGACGACAGCCCACACCGCACAGAAGACTGCTGCAAGCGCGGACACCAGCTCCTTTAGCGGCAGCACGAAAACCGGGAGGAGCGCAGCGAAGAGCGGCAGCAGCAGCATGCGGCCATGCATGAAGTCACCGCCGACGCGCAGCACGTACAGCACGTGCACCGCCGCGGCCCCGACCATCAGGTAGGTCACGGTGGTGGAACTGCGCAGGGCTGCCGGGCGCAGCTGGGCGCGGAAGGTCCACAGCGCCGCACCCGCCAGCACGAGAACGGGCAGGTACAGGGCATAAGGCCCTATAAAATCCTGCAGGTAGTTCAGGCCGCTGTCCCACGCGCTTGACGACGCCGACTTTGCCACCGCCGTGTGCGGCGTCAATAGGCCGTAATAGCCCATGCGGAAGAACTGGTAACCCGCGGGGATGGGCAGGGCCGCGCCGAGGATGCAGAGCCAGGCTTTCCAGTTGCGGTGCGCTGCCAAAAGCAGGAGGCCGGCAAGGCCGCCGTAAAGCGCGAACTCCGGGCGCACGAGCCAGGCCAAACCAGCCCACAGCGCGAGCCAATAAGCACTAGTATTCGTGCGGGATTGCGCCCAGTGCTGCAGCAGCGCCCAGAGGGCGGCGAGGTAGAAGATGGACAGTCCCCATTCCAGCCCGGAGGTGAAGAAATCACGGGCCGGAGGCAGTGCGAGGTAGACCAGCGCGCCGGCGGGAGCCACGAGTGGTGCAGAAAACTGGCCCGAGCGGAAGAAGGCCCGGGCTGTGGCCCACGCCCCCAACATCATGGCCGCGACCGCCAGAAACAATCCCAGGTTGACGGCGATGGACTCCAGCGGGGCGTTCGTGACCCAGCGGGCAAGCAGGATAAGGTACTGCCATAGCGTCGAGGTATTGGCCTCCACGCGCTCACCCACGTTGAAAACGGGGCCGTTGCCCTCCTCCAGGTTGCGCACGGTACGCAGGACGATGAGGCCGTCATCGGAAATCCAGCGGCGCGCGAAGCCACCCCACAACGAGAAAACTCCGATCACGATGACCGAGGCCAACGCGCTGAGCGCCGCCGCGGTACGTGTATCGGATTTTCGCATGAGGAGAGAGTTTAGCCCATCATGACTGGCATGATGTAAACAGCCATGGCGATGCAGGCCAGCCACAGCAGGGCCAGGATCTGGAGGACGCGGTCCTCCAAGGCAATCTCGTCCGGGGCACCGCCGTTGCCGCGGTCCACGTCGGCGGCATAGCGCAGAATCGCGATGGTAAACGGCACCATGGAGATTTGGTACCACACGCTGGCCGGGCCATCAGACTCGTTGGAGAGCTGGAATCCCCACAGGGAGTAGGACATGACAACTGCGGTGGCCGCTAGGGTCCACACGAAGCGCAGGTAGGTAGGCGTATAGCCCTCCAGGGATTTGCGGATCTTGGCGCCCGTGCGCTGCGCTAGAAGGATCTCCGAGTAGCGCTTGCCCGAGGCCATGAATAGGGAGCCGAACGCGGCAACCAGCAGGAACCATTGCGACAGCACGATGCCCGCGGCCACACCGCCGGCCATGGTACGCAACATGAAGCCGGAGGACACCAAGGCGATATCGATCACCGGCATGTGCTTCCACCCGAAGCAGTAGCCCAGCTGCAGGCCAATGTAAATGGCCATGACGATGGCGAGCTCCAGGCCCGCCGTGGCCAGGAAGGACAGGCCAATCGAACCGATGATGAGCACTGCCGCCATGACATAGGCCAGGCCCACCGGAAGCACGCCGGCCGCGATTGGGCGGAAGCGTTTCGTCGGGTGCGCGCGGTCAGCCTCTACATCGCGGGCATCGTTGATGAGGTAGATGGAGGACGCGCCCATGCAGAAGACGATGAAGGCGAGGAGGACGTCGAGAAGCACGCGCGTGTGAAACAGCGACTCCGCGCCCGCAGCCGCAGGAGCCGCCAAGACCAAAACGTTCTTGACCCACTGCTTGGGGCGCAGGGCCTTCACCATGCCATCGGCGAGGTTCTTCGGCGGCTTGCGCTTGCGGCCGGTATCGATGCCGGAGGTGTGCGGCTCAGAGTGGAAGACTCTCTGTTCGCCGTCGTCGACGCGGTTGGGTCGTTCGCTCATGCGGTCTTCCTTTCATAGCGGTGACATGCTTCCGCGGTGGCGGCTCCCAGCAGGGCACCGATCGCCGTATCGGATGGGTAATGTACCCCGAGCACCATACGCGAGGCCATCATGACCGGCACACCAACGAGCGGTGCCGGGGTTCCTAGAACGTGCGCTGCACCCACGAGGAACGCGCTTGTCGACGTCGCGTGGGACGACGGAAAAGACAGCTTAGACGGGGTTTTCACGCCGACTTTGACGTAGTCATAGTCAGGGCGCTTGCGGCGCACAATGCGCTTGATCACAACGCTGGCTGCGTGCGCCGTGAAAGCGCCCACGCCGACGGCTAGCCACTGGCGGCGACGCGCCGGATTCTGGTAATTCACGGCGACACCTAAGCCGGAGAGCGCCAGCCACCCTAGGGCGTGCTCGCCGAAGTGGCTTAAACCCCGCGCGGTGGGCAGAACGCCGGGGGCATCAAAGGCCGCGTCCTGAATCTTTTCAAGGACGTGGGATTCGGCGACAGAAAGCTTATTGGGCATCGAAGACCTTTCGCCAGGACTCGCGGGAGGTCAGCTCCGGCAGGGCCGCGCGGTACTCGGCGCGCAGGTCATCGAAGTTATCGTCGATTTCCTTGAGCAGCTCGCGGGTGGACTTCACCAGCTCGAGGGCCAGCTCGCGGTCGCGCTTGCGGAAGGCCACGCCGGTGCCACCCGCGGTAGAGACGGTGGCGGAATCGACGCGGGAAAGCGTGAACCAGCGGGCCTCCTCCGGGGTGAGGTTGAGCTGCGGCGCTTCATGGTGTGCCGGGTCTTCCTTGGTGACCAAGTGCTTGGCGGACTTGATGAGCCACGGGATCTTCTTGATCTTGCCCAGGCGGCCGCCGACATTGCGGGTCGGCACGCCCGGCGCGCCGGTGGGCGCGGGCAGTTGGTCCGCCGAATCGATAATGACAGCATCCGGGAATTCCTTACGGATTGCGGCGATGCGCGGCAGCGAGGACTCCAGGATATCGAAGAGCTGATCCGGGCCTGCCAGGAAGTCCTTCATGGCCTCCAGCTGGATGGCCATGGTGGAGTACTCCATGCACATGGTGTGCTTGAGGGTGGACTTGAAGATGGACTTGGTAATCCCGCGCGCATCACCCTCGTGGTAGAGGGCCGCCACGATGAGGCGGTTGCGCAGGTGGAAGTAGGCCTGCCAGTCGATGGCATCGTCCTTATCCGCCCATGCCATATGCCAGATGGCCGCGCCCGGCCAGGTCACCGTGGGGAAACCGTGGGCGGCGGCGCGCAGGGAGTACTCGGTGTCATCCCACTTGATGAACAGCGGCAGCGGCTGCCCAATGCTCTCCGCGACGACGCGCGGGAAGAGGCACATCCACCAGCCGTTGTATTCCACGTCGACGCGGCGGTGCAGCGCGCGGGAGTCATATTTCTTCGGATCGAGGTGGGACTGGGCATCACCGATGGCGCGCAGCGGGTACTTGGCAAAGTCGTGGTCGTAGACGGCGTGCTCGGCCGCGCCCCACATGAAGTCGGCGCGGTTCACGCGCTCACCGGTGGTACGCAGCTGGGAGCGCTCCTGCAGGTTGAGCATCTGCCCGCCCACGATGAAGGGCTTGGCGGCATAACGCGCCGCCTGGACTGCGCGGAGGATGGAATCCGGCTCGATGGCAATGTCATCATCCATGTAGAGGATGTACGGCGAGTCTGTGTTTTCCAGCGCCTCGAACATGATGCGGGAGTAGCCACCCGAGCCGCCCAGGTTGCCCTGGCGGAACTCGCGGAAGCGCTCACCGAAGTGCGCAACGGCTTCGTCGTAGCCCGGCTCGTCCGCCGGGTGCTGGTTGCCCTGGTCCGGCATAAGGACGTAGTCGATGATGCCGTCCACCACCGGGTCCTCCGCCAGTGCCTGCAGCGCCGCGACGGCGTCGGTGGGGCGGTTGAAGGTCGGAATGCCCACGGCCACGCGCTTCTCCTGCGCCGGGTACTCGCTGCCGTCCGGCAGGAGCTGCGGGTTCGGGGCGTGCGGGGCGCACCAGGAGGCGTCGGCAAGCACGGTGTCCTCAACGGCTGAGGCATCGAACCACAGCAGGCCGCCGTCCTCGAAGTTCTTCAGGGGCAGCTCAAACTCGTGGTGGCCGGTGGTCACCACGTGGTTGGCCACGGCGATGCGCTGGCCGTCCTGCTTGGATCGGTACAGGGAGATGTTGGCCTCGCCCTCGACGTCCATGACCAGCACGATGGACTTCAGTTGGGACCAGCGGCGCCAGTAGGCCGCCGGGAAGGCGTTGAAGTAGGTCTCGAAGGAGGCCTCTTCGCCGGCCGGGATGGTCACGGAGGTGCGGCCGCTCCAGCTGAGGCGCTCGCGGTTTTGCTCGGACTCGATGAGGTAGAGCATGCGGACGTCGACCGGCTCGCCACGCTTGGGCAGCAGGATGCGCTGTACGGGTTCGTACGCAGCAGAATTGTTGGCAGTCACGATATCTTCGGTTCTCCACACAGATTTCGACAGTATTCAGAAACCAAGATTAGTGCTTAAGCGCTGCTGCGCTGAGTTCCCACGCGGCTGCTCTTATATGACTCCTTGTCCGCATCCGCGCGCCTTAATCTACTGCAACGTCCACTTCAGCCGAGCTTTGCGCAAGAAAGATGCGCCTTGGCGAAAGGTTTCACACCAGAGGCTGGTGGAACCCTTTACGTCCTGGTGCGCCAGATCCCCAGATTTGGAACCCGAAACCTCCAGTTCACTGCTCAACTAGGCCACAGTGCTTGACGACGCCGACCTGCATGTTTCGGGTTCTAGGTCTGGGGAAATGGTTATGGCACTGGAATGCTCGACCCGACAAGTGGCAAATCACAGCTCTCAGGGTTTAGGCCGTCACCGGCGCATCCTCCGAGATGGGCTCGATACCCAGGCGGTTGAGCATGTAGAGCACACGGGCGCCGAGGTCATCGGCCAGCTCACGGGTCTCTTCCACGGTTTCTGCGGTGGCGATGTCCCAGATCTTGACGTCCTTGCCGGCTTCATCGCGCGGGACCTCGCGGCCGAGGTACACAATGAAGTCAGGGATAGTCACCAGACGCAGGTCCTCGACGTAGCGGTCCGGGTGCTCCGCCATGCCGCGCTCCTGGAGCACGTGAGCCATGTGCGAGTCCGGATCATTTTCGGGGTGGGCTACGGCGGCGTCGACCAGCAGGGCCTCGCCAGCATACTTCTTCGTCAGCGCCACAGCGGCCTGCGCCAGCGCGTGGTCGGTGCCCGCGGAGAAACGCACGTGGATGCGGTGGGTGCCGAAGTGCGCGCGCACCTCGCGCTCCACCATCACGGGAATGAATTCTTCTAAAGTCGCACCAGCTTCGTGACGCGCGATGGTGGCATCGAGGAAGGAGTCGATCTCCCGCGCGGTGTACTCGTGGCCATAATCTGCGTGCAAGTCGTGGCGCAAGGTATCGAAACGGCGGGCGTTCGGGGAAGTCATCTCTAAACTCACTTTCTGTTCGCCTATTGTTAACCTACTGTTAACCTTAAGTGATTGTTGGCCAGACCACAAGTTTTTATTTTCTTTGGTCTAGTTCCGCACGCTGGCAAAACCTCCCCATAAACGGCCAAAGGCCCGCCGGGTGTTCCGGCAGGCCTTCTTGGATTGTTCCTTCTTCTTATCGGGAATGCGCGTTGCGCGACTGCGCAGCTTGAGGTGTTCCTCGAGCCGCTCCGGGGACATCTTCCACATGCTGCGGTCTGCGCGCTTCTTCTTGCGCTGCGCCATGCCGTCACCTCCTTCCATCGAGGTGTTTCAGCATAGCGCGCCACGCTGCACTACCGGGAGCAGCCTAGTGACCGCGCTCCTGCTCCAGCGCCTTGCCCTCGTTCCAGAACGGAGCCAGCTTGTTATCGAACAGGCTCAGCGCGGAGGCGATGGCCATGTGCATGTCCAGGTACTGGTAAGTGCCCAGGCGGCCACCGAAGAGGACCTGGTTCTCGCGGGCCTCAGCGGCAGCGAGCTTGCGGTAAGCCTCCAGCTTGGAGCGGTCCTCCGGGGTGTTAATCGGGTAGTACGGCTCATCGCCCTTCTCCGCGAAGCGCGAGTACTCCTTCATGATCACCGTCTTATCCTTGGGGTACTTATCGGCGCGCTCCGGGTGGAAGTGGCGGAACTCATGGATGCGGGTGTAGTCCACGTCCGCGTCGTTGTAGTTCATCACCGGGGTGCCCTGGAAGTCACCGGTCTCCAGCACCTCCATGTCGAAATCGAGCGTGCGCCAGCCCAGCTCGCCCTCAGCGAAGTCGAAGTAGCGGTCCAGCGGGCCAGTGTAAACCACCGGCGCGTTTGGCGACGCCTCCCGCAGCTCCTCGCGGACGTCGAACCAGTCGGTGTTGAGCTGAACGTCGATAAGCTCATGCTCCGCCATCTTCTCCAACCATGCGGCGTAGCCATCGACGGGCAGGCCCTCGTAGGTGTCGTTGAAGTAGCGGTTGTTGAAGGTATAGCGCACCGGCAGGCGCGTAATATTACCGGCCGGCAGCTCCTTCGGATCGGTCTGCCACTGCTTGGCGGTGTAGTCGCGGATGAAGGCCTCGTAGAGCGGACGGCCAATGAGCGCGATGGCTTTCTCCTCCAGGTTCTTCGCCTCATCCACGGCGAACTCACCAGCCTGCTCCTTGATGAGCTGGCGTGCCTCATCCGGGGAGTAGTAGCGGCCGAAGAACTGGTTAATCAGCCCCAGCCCCATCGGGAACTGATAGGCCGTGCCGTCATGCATGGCAAAGACGCGGTGCTGGTAGTCAGTGAAATCGGTGAACTGGTTGCAGTAGTCCCACACGCGCTTGTTCGACGTGTGGAAGAGGTGCGCGCCGTACTTGTGGACCTCGATGCCGGTCTCCGGCTCAGCCTCCGAGTAGGCGTTGCCGCCTAGGTGCTCGCGGCGCTCGACGATAAGCACCTTCTTGCCCAGCTGGGAGGCTGCGCGCTCGGCCACGGTCAGGCCGAAGAATCCAGATCCAACAACGATGAGGTCATATGCAGTCATGAGCATCAGCTTAAAGCAGTAACGCGCATAGAACGGCGGGTGACACCCAAGCGAGAAAACTCGCGTGTCACACCCCCTTTCACTCCAACCCCTGGCGTAGCATTTGTCCCGTTAGTTAACTTTTTGCGCTCCTTTTAACCTTGTGGCGCACACCATCCTAGGGAGTAACAGTGCACCTCAAACGTCGTCTTGTTCCCGCGAAATCGACGTGGTCCACGCCGGTTATCGCTACGGTCACCTCGATCGCTGTAGTTGCTGCCGCAGCCGTGGGCGGCCAAACCCTTATCCACACCCAGGAAGCGGGCAGCGGGCCCATCGAAGTGAGCTCGGCCTCCGAGTCCTTTGGTTCTGGCGAAACGGTCGTGGTGGATGACCCGGCCATCGCCGCCCAAGGCGAGGGCGAAGGCCCGCGCGCGGTCAAGCAATTCCACCGCGATGAGACCTTCTCCTCTTTTGCCGTGACTTGGAAGGGCGCGCGCGATGTCGCTGCCTTCGTCCGCGCCAAGCAGCCAGACGGGTCCTGGTCCGAGTGGTACGACATGGACTCAATGTCCTACAACAACGATGATCCGAACGCCACGAACGGCACCGAGCTCATCTTCGTGGGCGATACCAACGACGTGCAGGTCTCCATCAACAATGTGGATCTGGTAACCGGGTCGAATCTGGACGAAGAGTTCACCGAAACCCCCGTTGAGGACACCGCGCTTGACGACGCCTCCTTCAACGTCGGCGACATCGCCCCCGTCGCCGAGACCGAAGAACTTCCCGCCAATAGCGACGTGGAAGGCCTGGAGGCTGTCTTCATGGACGGCAACGCCCAGGAGGGCGAGGTCATTGAGCCGACCGCCGAGACCGACGGTATGCCGCGCGTGGTCTCGCGCGCAGGTTGGGGCGCGGATGAGAGCATCCGCTGCTCGAGTCCCACCTATGACGATGGTGTGGAGGCCATTGCGCTGCACCACACCGCGGGCTCCAATAACTACACCCGCGCGCAGGCGGCCGCGCAGGTGCGCGCCGCGTACAAGTACCATGCGCAGAACCTGGGATGGTGCGATATTGGATACAACGCGCTGGTGGATAAGTACGGCACCATCTACGAGGGCCGCTACGGCGGACTCGATGAAGCCGTGCAGGGCGCCCACATCGGTGGCTTCAACCGGAACACGTGGGGCATTTCCATGATTGGTAACTACGAGACGGCCCAGCCGACGGAGGCCTTGCTGGAGTCCGTCACCGACCTTGCTGGCTGGAAGGGCGCGATTTCTGGTGTTGATCCGACCTCTCGCGTCTCCCTGCCCTCGGAGGGCTTCAAGGGTTCGCGCTACCCGGCTGGTGCCTCTGCCCCGGTCTACGGCCTTTTCGGGCACAGCGACGTTCACTTCACTGCCTGCCCGGGGCGCTACACCATCGCCCAGTGGCCGAAGATCCGCCAGGCGGCGCACAAGAAGTACCTCGCCATCAAGTCGGGCGCGTCGGGCTCGACGTCAACGGACTGGGGCAGCGGCAATACCTCTACCCCAGACTCCTCTGGCTCTGCGCCGAAAAACAATGCGCCGTCTGCTCCCGCACCGGCTGCCCCGGCACAGGAGGCAACGTCCTCGCTGGGTGATACCGAAATCCCGATGGGCACCATCACCGCACTAGTCGGCCTGGCTGGCACGCTCTTCGCCATCATGTACGCCCGCTCGGACCAGCAGATTGACACGGATAAGACGGTCAATGGCCTGCCGGTGGAGCAGATCCCGGGCATCGTGACCAAGGTGTTGGCCCTGAGCAAGAACGAAGGCCTGAAGCAAACGTGGACGGCAGTTCTCAATGCCTTCGGCCCAGCACTTGGCCTGGCGGTCGGCGGTCCGGATGAGTCGGCAGGCATCATCTACCAGCTCTTCCAGAACGGCGTCGTGCTGAGCTCCGAAGACACCGGTACACACGCTCTGGTGGGACGCATCGCCAAGGAATGGGCGTCCGGCAACAACTCGGCGACGCTCGGCTTGCCGACGTCCGACGAAGTCCCCACCGGCTTCGGCAAGGAAGTCCGCGTGCAGTTCCAGGGCGGATCCATTGTCTACAATCCGGAGACTGAGCAGATTCAGGTCTTCACGGACTAATCCCAGCCGCACCGTGTGCGCGTGCAGCTCTGTGGGATCGCCGATGTTGCGGGAGCCACCTGGTGGCTTCCGCTTCAGCGTGTGTTTGGGATTGGGGTTTAGGTATCCGGCGGTACTGCGTCGAGTACGTCCCCGTTAGCCTGCTGCTGCAATGCAGCTTGTGCCGCTTGGTATGCCGGCTGGGACGTAATCGGCTCCGCCCAAGGTGGTACATAATCCACCCCACCCCGCAGCCTGAAAACATAGCCAGCACCAGTCGGCTTATCCGGATCATCATCATTGATGCCATTGTGATAGGCACACAACATCGTCAAATTCGGTGGATCCGTGGTCCCACCAGCTTTCCACGGCACCAAATGATGCACCTGGCAATAGTCAGCCGGCTTATTGCACCCTTCACGCACACACGTCGGATGCTCCGCACTGGCCATAATCCGCTGCTCAAACCCCGCCAAACGCCGCACCCTGTGCAACCACACCGGCCCAATCGTCGGATGCACCAACGTGACATACCCAACCTCAGCAAACTTATAAGTGACAAACTCCCGGCCAGTCATCCGCCCGCCATTGGTGAGTTCAAGCTCAATATCATCACCCTCACCCCGCACAATCCGATCAAACTCATCCAAGGTCACCACCACATTGGTAGCCACCGCAGGCTTAGTGCCCCCGTGCGCCTTATCAAAGAACACCTGACCTGCCGCATCCAACAAATCAGCCGGATTAATCGACTCCAACACCCCGCGCATCTCACTAATGCGCAAGGCTGAATCAGTAATCGTCAACGAATGCGGCCCCACCTTCCGATACGTCAGACGCACCCCAACCTCCGGCACCCGCCGCGGTCGCAACTGCTTCAACCGTTCGTTTGCCACCTTCGGGATACGGTGTGCTGGGGTCCCCGCCAACCGGACACGCAAATTCCACGCATCCAACTCCTTTTTCACCTTGGCGGTATAGGACTCAATCAAACTCAACGTCGCCACATCATGCTTGTGAGCAACCGCAGCCGCACGGGCCTGGCGCTGCTTGCCCGTAAAACGCGTCGGCCCGAAATACACCCCATGCAACCCAGCCAACTCCGCAGCATCAGCCTTTGATGCACCACGCGCGCGTAAATCATCCACACTGCCCACCGCAAGCCCCACAAGCTCCAACCCCGAACTGCGGTAGGAGAAATAAGTCTCCAAATCCCCCATGCGACAAAGACTAAAACACCACCACCCACCCCGCAACCGGAGGCAAAAACTCTCAGGTTCCGCCACAAATAGAGCAGGTAGCGCGGGGTTTCACGGCTACAGCGCGGCGGGGTACAGCAGCGCTAGAACCAACGCTCAAGGACCTTTGCCACACCTGCTTGGTGGTGCGCTAACGTCACAGTATCTGCGGCCGCCACGACATCCGGGTGTGCGTTCTCCATGGCAACACCGCACCCAGCCCACTCGAGCATCTCGATATCGTTGGGCATATCGCCAAAGGCGATGATGTCTTCGCGGGCGATACCGTGGTGCTCAGCCAACCACTTAATTCCGCGCTGCTTCGTCACGTTGGGGGCCGCCACCTCGAGGATGCCCTCGGACATTGAGTAAGTCACGTGGGCAAGCTCGGAATCGATGTGGGGAGCGATGAGGCTGTAGAGCTCCGGCGCGGAGAATGCGGTGTTGCGAATCAACAGCTTCACCGCCGGCCGGGACACCAACTCCCCCACGCTAACCAGCCCAAAGCCTTCGAAGAGCGCGTTTTCCGAATAGTGCGACTCAACCACGAAGAGTTCCTCAACCGGATCCAAAACCGAGCCGCCCGCACGTTCCGCACCAAAGCCAACGCCGCCATGGGGCTCGAGTACCTTGGTGGCTACCTCTACGGTTTCCGCGAGGGCCTCCGGCGAGAGTCCGTGGGCGGAGAGCACGCGGTCTTCCGCTGAGTCATAAATCACCGCGCCATTTGATGTCACGCACACTGGGCGCACGGTCAGCTGGTCCAGCACAGGCATGATCCAGCGGAAGGGCCGGCCAGTTGCCAGCGCGAACTCGCTGCCCGCTGCAACCGCGCGGGCCACTGCTTCGCGGTTTCGCCTGGGCACCCGGTGGTTCCGGTCCAATAAGGTGCCGTCGATATCACTAATGATGAGGCGCGGAGCGCGGTCCGAAAATACGTCACTGGCCATAGCCCCGAGTCTACGTCAGGGCGACACGCTCAATGGCGTGCCCGCAACGTGGTCAGCCACCACACCGTCCGACTGTCACGCAGGAGCTCCACCACCGCGTTGCGTCCAGCCGCACTCGGCGACTTCTAAAACGACGAAAGCGGCCGCAACGAGAATGCTCGTGACGGCCGCGTCTTCGTGCAACGACTCCTGGTTAGCTCTTAGGCGATAACGTCGTCATCGTCGACGTCTTCCCAGTTCAGGGAACGCTTGATGGCGCGCTTCCAGTCGCGGTAGAGAGCGTCTACCTCGTCCTTCTCGCGCTGTGGCTTCCAGACCTTGAAGTCTCCCTGCTGGGAGCCCAGCACGCTGAGGTCATCCCAGAAGCCCGAGTCCAAGCCGGCGGCAAAGGCCGCACCGGTGGCGGTAGTCTCCACGTTCTTCGGGCGGTGCACCTCCACGCCGAGCATGTCCGCCTGGAACTGCATGAGCAGCTCGTTCATGGTCATGCCGCCGTCGACTCGCAGCTCGGTGATCTCCACGCCGGAATCAGCAACCATGGCGTCAGCGACGTCACGGGTCTGGTACGCGGTGGATTCCAAGACCGCGCGGGCCAAGTGCTTGCGGTTGGCGTAGCGGGTCAAGCCCACGATGACACCACGAGCGTCCGGGCGCCAGTACGGAGCGAAGAGGCCGGAGAAGGCCGGCACGATGTAGACGCCGCCGTTGTCCTTGACCTCGCGGGCCAGGTTCTCAATGGACGCGGAGTTCGGGATAAGTTGCAGGTTATCGCGCAGCCACTGCACCAGGGAACCACCCATGGAGACGGAGCCCTCGAGCGCATAGACTGGGCGCTCGCCCTCGCGCTGGAAGCACACGGTGGTGAGCAGGCCGTTATCAGAGAACTTCGGGGTGGTACCGGTGTTGAGCAGGAGGAACAGACCGGTGCCGTAAGTGTTCTTGGCAGAACCCGAGCGGAAGCAGCCCTGGCCAAACATGGCGGCCTGCTGGTCACCCAGGATGGCGCGAATCGGCACACCGGACAGCGAGCCACGCTCGCGGACGGTGCGGAAGTCGCCCAAGGACGGACGGATCTCCGGGAGCATGGAGGTCGGGATACCCATCTCCTTGCACAGTTCCTCATCCCACTCGAGCTTCTCGATGTCCATGAGGAGGGTACGGGAGGCATTGGTGACATCGGTCGCGTGCAGGGCCTCTTGGCCGTTGTCGCCGTCGGCGCCACCGGTGAGGTTCCACAGCAACCAGGTATCGATGGTGCCGAAGAGCAGCTCGCCAGCCTCAGCGCGCTCGCGGGCGCCCTCGACGTTATCGAGGATCCACTTCACCTTCGGGCCGGCAGGGTAGGAATTGATGATGAGACCGGTGCGACGACGCCACTTGTCCGCACCGTCGTCGCCGGCGAGTTCCTTACAAATGTCGGTGGTTCGGGTGTCCTGCCACACGATGGCGTTGTAGACCGGCTTGCCGGTGTTCTTGTCCCACACAACGGTGGTCTCACGCTGGTTGGTGATACCCAAAGCGGCGATGTCTTCAACGTTGATGTCGCCGTTGGCCAAGGCCTCACCCACCGCGCGGCGGGTATTGCTCCAGATTTCCTCTGGGTCATGCTCGACCCAGCCCTTCTCTGGGAAAATCTGCTCGTGCTCGAGCTGGCCGACGGACACCTGCTCTCCGTCGTGGTTGAAAATGATGCAACGCGTGGAGGTCGTACCCTGGTCAATCGCTGCAACGTAGCTCTTGGTGGACATAACTTTCTCCTTGTCGGGGGTGTTTTAAAGGGCTATGGATAGCAGGCCAACGGCGACGGCCGAGAGAGTCGGCGCGACGACCGGAACCCAGGCATAGCTCCAGTTTCCAGTGCCCTTGTCTTTGATGGGGAGGACAAAGGCGTACATGATGCGGGGGCCGAGGTCACGAACCGGGTTGATGGCATATCCGGTGGGGGTGCCGAGGGACAGACCGATAGACACGATGACGAAGGCCACGCCGAAGTAGCTCAGCGGACCGAGCTCGCCGCCGGCAGGACCGAAGGCGATAAACATAAGCAGCACGGTGGTAGCGATGAACTCTGTCACTGCGTTCCAGCCGTTATTCGGGTGCGCCGGGTTCGTAAAGAAAATACCGCCGGTATTCTTGTTGGCTCCGGTGACGTTGCCGGCTTCGTCGACATTGTTGGCATCGAAAAGCTGCTTAAACGTTGCCCACGCCAGGAAAGCACCGAGCATGGCGCCCAAGATCTGACCCAGGAGGTAATAAGGCACAAGGCTCCACTCAAGAGAGCCGTTGACAGCGAGCATGATGGTCACCGCCGGGTTAAGGTGACCGCCAGTGGGGTCCGCGATGCTAGCACCCAAGTAGACGCCGAGGCCCCAGCCCATTGCGATAACGATCCAGTCTGAACCGCGCGCCGCGGAGGTGCGGAGGTTTACAGTGGCGCAGACGCCGTTACCCAACAGGAGCAGCACTGCCGTGCCAAGGAACTCCCACAGGAATGCATCAGTTCCGGTCATAACTTGTCCTTTCTCTTTTGCCTAGGACAAAGGCCCAGCGAGAGACAGCAAACGTCCTCGCTGGGCCCCGTGACGCTTAGGCTTCTTCCTTAGTGGCTCGTGCGCTGCCAGCGCGCTCGAGAATGTCATTTGCCTCACGGTCGGTGAGGGCAGCCTCGGCGGCAAGCTCCGCCTCGGTGTGCTGCTTGAAGTGGCTAACCTCGCGCTCAATGTCGCTCTGGTCCCAGCCCAGCAGCGGCGCGACGAACTCAGCAATCGGCTGAGCAGCGGCAACGCCTCGGTCGGCGAATTCGATGGCTACGCGCAGGCGGCGAGACACGATGTCGTCGATGTGCAGTGCACCCTCGTGGGTGACGGCGTAGCGGGCCTCAGCCCAGATGTAGCTCTCAGCGCCCGGAATCGGCTCAAGGAGGGAGGCATCTTCGGCGGCCGGAGCCAGCACCTCGCTGATGAGCGAACCGTAGCGGCCAAGCAGGTGCTCGATGCGCTTCTCGTCGAGGTTGTAGCGGCGAGCAAGCGCCGGAACCTGGTTGGCCAGAGCATGGTAGCCGTCCGCGCCCAAGATCGGGGTGCGCTCGGTGACGGATTCTGCCACCTTGAAGCCCAGTTCCTTAGCGGCCAGGTCCACCGCGTCCTTACCGATGACGCGGTAAGTCGTGTACTTACCACCAGCAACGGAGACGAGGCCCGGGGCTACTCGGGCAACGGCGTGGTTGCGGGAGAGGTTGGTGGTGGAGTCGGACTTACCGGACAGCAGCGGGCGCAGACCGGAGTAGACACCAACGATGTCCTCGCGCGTGATCTTGTTGCGCACGCGCTGGTTGACCTGGTCCAGAATGTAGTCGATATCCGCCTTCGTCGGAGCCGGGTCCGGCAGGGACAGGCCCTTCTCCCAATCGGTGTCGGTGGTACCGATGATCCAGTACTCGCCCCACGGAATGACGAAGAGCACGGACTTTTCGGTGACGAAGCACAGCGCGGCATCCGCATCGAGGGCATCCTTCGGGACCACGATGTGAACGCCCTTAGAGGCGTGAACGGTGAACTTGCCCTCCGCGCCGGCCATGTCCTGAATCTTGTCGTTCCAGACACCCGTGGCGTTGATGAAGACCTTGCCCTTCACGGTGGTCTCGCGGCCGGTCTCGAGGTCACGGACCTTTGCGGCGGTGATGCGGCCGCGGTTGTCCTTCTCGAAACCGATAACCTCAGTGCCGGTGCGCACGCTTGCGCCATACTCAGCGGCGGTACGCAGGACGGTCATGGTGTGGCGGGCGTCGTCGACAAGCGTGTCATAGTAGCGCACGCCACCGACGACGGCATCCTCCTTGAGGCCCGGGGTGACCTTGAGCACGCCCTTGCGGGTGAGGTGCTTCTGCATCGGG
The DNA here is from genome assembly GCF_001814945.1 of Corynebacterium sp. HMSC066C02. Lineage (NCBI taxonomy): Bacteria > Bacillati > Actinomycetota > Actinomycetes > Mycobacteriales > Corynebacteriaceae > Corynebacterium > Corynebacterium sp. HMSC066C02. Next base: position 125,777 of record NZ_KV818452.1, read on the forward strand.
ACGCTCTTGGCACCACCCATGAGGTCATAGAGGGTAAAGCCGCCGAACATCATGACGCGCTCCCAACCGCGGTGGGTCAGGGGGAAGATGAACTTCAGCGGCTTGACCAGGTGCGGGGCCAGGGTCGACATGTTGAGCTCGCGCTCCTTGAGGGACTCCGCAACGAGGCGGAAGTCAAACATCGCCAGGTAGCGCAGGCCACCGTGGAACATCTTGGAGGAACGCGAGGACGTTCCTGCCGCAAAGTCTTGGGATTCCAGCACGGCCGTCTTTAAACCGCGGGTGGCCGCATCCACCGCAGCACCAGCGCCGACTGAGCCGCCGCCGATAATGACGACGTCATAATCCTCGGTGGAGTAGTCGTTCCATGTCTTTTCAAAATACTCAGGGTTGAAGCTGTTAATACTCGTCGTGGTCATTGTTGACCGAGTCTCCTCTCTCGCTGCACGGCGTCAGAAAGCCCTGCCCTCGTTGACGGTATGCGCAGCATATTGTGCTCATCCACCACGCACCCAGTGTGCCGATTCCTCGGCTAATTGCTCGGATAGCGGATGAAGAAGAAGTTTTCTCCCACTGCCAATGCTATAGATCACCCAATTTTCTCTCTGGAGACGCTACTCACACGTAAGTTCCGCTTCCGTAAGCTGGATCTTTTAAGACATTCCATAGGTGGACAAAATAAAATAACACCCCCTTCCGGGGGTGCTAACGGGCGTTCCGAACGCTTCTTAAGTCCAGGGTGTCAAGACTTATTTCTTCTCCTGCTGCAAGCGCGCCATGGCCTCCAGCACCTCGGCCATTCCGTAGCGCTCAGTGGAATACGTCACCGCCTGCGCAGCCTTAATCACCTCAATGGGCGCAGTCTCAAGCGCCACCATGCGCACGGCGACGCCCTCCCCGCCCTCCGCAAACGTTTCATCACCAGGCTCATTCGCAAAGAATAGAAGGTCCGCAGGCTCGACTCCGATCCTTTTCGCCACAGCCGCCAGCCCCTCGGCGGGCGAGGACGCCGTGACTACTACGCCCCCAGGAGCATCGTTGAACTGTGCCCCGTCAGCACCTTCTGAACAGGCGATCCGCCAACAGGATTGGGGGAGGTCGCCAAAGGCTGCAGCGTCGAGCACCTCTCCCTGCGGCGAGAGCACCACCAACTCCTCCACTTGTGGGTGCAAGTGCGTCAGCGCTTCCTGAAGCCGCCTCGAGATTTCCCCGTTCTCCATGCTGAGCGCACTCTGATCAGCCACAATCACGCGCGGCACCTCAGAGTATTGAGCCTTCACGCGGTGCGGCAGGCGGGAGACAATAATGCGCGATTGCGTCGCCGCAGAAAGTAGACCCTGCTCCACCACGGAACCGGCAAAAATCTCCTTGCTGCTCGCAGTCATAGAGGCCTGGGCCTCGACCACATCGGACTTCAGTTGCGCCATAACCTCCGTGACCTTGTCGCGGCCTTCTCCGACGCCGCGCATGGCTTCCTCGACCACCGAGTTAAGGTTCTCCTTGATCCATTCCAGGGTCTCTGGAGCAGTACGCGGGCGCTCTTTGCCTTTGTCAGTAGCTGAGCTTTCAACTTGTGCGCCGTCGTTTTCTTGCGTGGCGTCGATGTTCTCGTCGCCAAGCTCTGCTCCCGATTCTCCGGAATCAGCCCGCTTCATCAGCGCCATCCGGTCCCGCATGAGCTCCACGGTGGCCTCGGAGACGCGGTCCTTGAGGTTAGTCAGGTCATCACGCAGCCGGCGCACGCGGTAGCGCTCAGACTCCACCTCGGAGTCCTGGGCCTCAGCCTCCTCCAGCGTTGGTGCCCCACCACCCTTGCGGGCGGGCACCCAGAACTCCCCGGCTGGCATCGGTCCGAACTCCGTCTCATACTCCGCCCACAGGCCCTCCAGGGCCTCCTGCATCCGACGGCGCACCTCCGCGATATCCGCGTCGAAATCGCCCGTCGTGTAATAAGGCTCCAAAGCCTTAATCAGCACCGGCGTCTTCGTGCGGCCCAAGTGCTTCTTCTGCCCCTTCGTCCAAATACGCTGGGAGCCAAAGATAACCTGCGGAATAATCGGCACGCCCGCACCATGCGCAATACGCGCCGCACCGTTACGCATGCTGCGAATTTCAAAGCTGCGGGAAATCGTTCCCTCCGCGAAGACCCCCACGAGTTCCCCACTCTTGGCTAGTTCGATGCCTTTGACAATCGACGCCCCGCCATCGATACGGTCCACCGGGACATGCCCCATGACCTGAAAAAGCTGCCCGGCCACCGGCGCTTGGAAGATGGAGGCCTTAGCCAAGTAGCGCACCAAACGGCGCTTGCGGTAAGCCAAGAAGGCCCCGAAAAGGAAATCCATGTAACCCGTGTGGTTGCACACGATGACGGCCCCACCCTTATCCGGGATATTCTCCTCCCCGGACAAGCGCATCTTGAGCCCCTGGGCCAGAGTCACCCCGCGGCCGATGTGTGTGATCTGCCGGTAGAGGAAGTTAGTCACAGCGCTCATGGTGCTCCAAACAGCTAAGACCCCGCCGTCGAGAGCAGCGAGGAGGGACAAGAGAGGGCGGCGCGCAAAGCCCCGCGCACCGCGTTCTTCTAGGAGTTTACGGGGTACAGCACGTCCTTGCCCACGAATGGGCGCAAGGCCTCCGGAACCACCACGGAGCCATCTGCCTGCTGGTGGTTCTCCAGGATGGCCACGAGCCAGCGGGTGGTAGCCAGGGTGCCATTGAGCGTGGCGGCGTACTGGGTCTTGCCGTTCTCATCGCGGTAGCGCGTGGACAGGCGGCGCGCCTGGAAGGTGGTGCAATTCGAGGTCGAGGTGAGCTCGCGGTACGTGCCCTGGGTGGGTACCCACGCCTCGTTATCGAACTTGCGCGCCGCAGAGGAGCCCAAGTCTCCGCCCGCGATATCGATGGTGCGGTAGGGCAGTTCCATCGCCGCCAGCATGTCCTTTTCCATGTTCAGGAGCTTCTGGTGCATCTCCTCGGCGTCTTCCGGCTTGCAGTAGACAAACATCTCCAGCTTGTCGAACTGGTGCACGCGCAGGATGCCGCGGGTGTCCTTGCCGTGCGAACCCGCCTCGCGGCGGAAGCAGGAAGACCAGCCTGCATACTGCAGCGGCCCCTTGGACAGGTCGATGATCTCTTCCTTGTGGTAGCCGGCCAGAGCCACCTCTGAAGTGCCAACCAGATACAGGTCATCTGCCGGCAGGTAGTAAACCTCATCCGAGTGCTGACCCAAGAAGCCAGTTCCCTGCATGACGTCCGGGCGCACAAGCACCGGCGGAATCATCAGCTTAAAGCCTGCCTCACGCGCCTTCTGCGCAGCCAACATCAACATACCCAGTTGCAGGAAGGCGCCGTCACCAGTGAGGTAGTAGAAACGTGCGCCGCCTACTTTGGCGCCCCGCTTGACGTCGATAAGCCCCAGCGTCTCACCCAGCTCCAGGTGATCCTTCGGTTCGAAGTCGAACTGCGGCTTTTCACCGACCTCCTCGAGGACGATGAAGTCATCTTCGCCACCCGCCGGAGCACCCTCCACCACGTTGGAAAGCTGATACTGCAGCTCCGTTACCTTGGCCTCGGCCGCGGCCGCTTCCTCGCCGGCCGCCTTGACCTTCTCCTTCAGCTCGTTGGAGCCCTCCAGCAGCGCTGGGCGCTCCTCGGGGGAGGCCTGGCCAATCTTCTTGCCAAAGGCCTTCTGCTCCGAGCGGAGCTGGTCTGCCTTCACAATGGCCGCGCGGCGCTGTTCATCGGCGGCGAGCAGCTGGTCCACCAAAGCGGGGTCCTCCCCACGGTTTACCTGGGAGGCGCGGACGACATCGGGATTTTCGCGAAGAAACTTGAGATCAATCACGCCGGATAGTCTAGCGCACGGCCATACCTTTGCGCTGGTCATAACCAGCGCATTATCATGAATAACATGGCACCTCACATTATTACCGACGGCCCCGTGCCCAAGCACGCTCAGCTGCGGGATATTCTCTCCGAGCTCTGCCGAACCACCCTCAAACCCGGTGACATCCTCCCAGGCGAGCGCATTCTCGAAGAAACCTACGGTGTTTCCCGCATCACCGTACGCCGCGCCATCGGTGATTTAGTGGCCGAAGGCCGCCTGCGGCGGGTGCGAGGCAAGGGCACCTTCGTGGCTCCGAACCCACTCGTCTCCCGGCTCCATTTGGCATCCTTTTCCGATGAGATGGGCTACCAAAAAGTACAGGCTTCCTCGAGAATCCTGCTGGGTGAGCGCAGCACCGCCCCCAGTGAGGTCTGCGAGTTTTTCGGCACAGAAACCACCGTGGCCCACACCCACCTGCGGCGCCTGCGTTTGGGCGATGGCGAGCCTTATTCCATTGACGATGGCTGGTACAACTCCGCCTTCGCGCCGACGCTGCTAGAAAATGACATCTATAACTCCGTCTACGCGATTCTGGATAGCACCTTCAAGGTCCCCATCACCGAGGCCGAGCAGACAGTCACCGCGGTGGCGGCGGAGGACGACATCGCCGAGCTTCTCGACGTCCCCCCGAACACCCCGCTTCTCCACATCACCCGCCTCGCCCGCTCGGGGGACCGACCGGTTGAATGGTGCTCCTCGGTCTACCGCACTGACCGCTACCGCCTTACGACCCACGTCTCCCGCTCGCATACTTAGCGGCTCCATGGTGGCGAACAGCGCTGGGCGGGCTAGAAGCCAGGGCCGCTAAGGGAGTAGTATGAGGAGTTCTATGAGCACTTCATCTGCATGGCGCTCCGCCTCCGTCATCCGCGTCGTCCTCGTTGCAGCCGTGGCCGCGGCCGTCTTCATGGCCTCCTACGGCCTCTTTAGCGGCGAGCCAACCGGCACCGATTCGGCCGGGAATGACTCCGCTAGCTCCAGCGCCGACGGCAGTCAGGCCGCCGATCCTTCTACCGCCGACGGTGAAGCTGCTCCCTTCACCACCGCCTCCGCTGGGGCATGCGTGACCTGGGACATCGCCCCGGATGGCACCGCCACCGGTTTTGAGCAGATCAGCTGCGATAAACCACACCGCTTCGAAGTCTCGGCTCGCGAGGATCTCAGCGCCTACCCCACCAGCGAGTTCGGCCCCAACGCCACGCGCCCCGACATCACACGCCAAAACGCCCTGCGCGATGAGCTGTGCGAAGCACCCACGGTGAGCTACCTCAACGGCAAGTGGGATCCCAACGGGCGCTATGACATTGCTTCCATCCTGCCCCCGGCCGCATCCTGGGATCAGGGTGACCGTACCTTGCTGTGTGGCCTGCAGACTACCGACGCCAACGGCGTACCGCAGGAATCCACCGGCAAGGTCAGCGAGGTGGACCAGGCGGTCGTCGCCAAGCCCGGCGAATGCCGCAAGGTGGATGATAAACAGGTACTCAATACCGTTCCCTGCCAGGAACCGCACCAGATGGAGACCGTATCCGTCATCAACCTGGCCGAAAAATTCGCCAATGGTTACCCCAGCGATGAGGACATGGATAAGTTCCTCTCCGAGACCTGCACCCAAAATGCCATGGATTATTTGGGCGGCGAGGAGAACCTCTACCAGTCCACGCTGCAACCTTTCTGGGGCGCGATGAGCCGCGAGACCTGGGAGAGCGGATCCCGTTCGGTGAATTGCTCGCTGATCCACATCAAGGACGGTCACTTCTCCGAGATCACCGGCTCTGCCACAGGGGGACGCGAGGCCCTGAGCATTAACGGCGCCCCGCCGACCGAGCAGCCGAAGCGCAACCCATTGCGTGACCCGAATGCTCAGCCGGGCGGCGAGAACGCCGAGCCAGCTGGTGCGAACGCCGCTCCCGCCACCCCCGAAGCTGCGGCTCCGGCCCTCTAAGCCCGGCCATTGAACAGGAAGTAGCCACATGTACGAAGTCAGCGAAGATCGCTTCGAGGAACTGGTCGGCGAGGCCCTCGATAAAATTCCGGATCGCTTCGTTGATCAGATGCGCAACCTGGTCATCCTCGTCGAGGAAGAGCACCCAGAGAACCCTGAACTGTTGGGGCTTTATGAGGGCGTCATGCTCACGCAGCGCACCGCTTCACACACCGGCTACCTGCCGGATACCATTTCCATTTACCGGCAGCCTCTGCAAGCCATCAGCAACTCGGAAGAAGAGCTCGCCCACGAAGTCATGGTGACCGTCTTCCACGAGGTCGGGCATTACTTCGGTTTCGAGGAGGAGCGCCTCCACGAGCTCGGCTGGGGGTAGGTGCCCAAGGCACCTACCGTGACCACAACGAAACCTACCGCGGCCGCAGCGGGTTAGACTTCGGTATCCGCCCAGCGCTTGAGCGTCCACTGGCCAAAAGGCTGGCCCTGCGGCTCCATGAGGGTAAAGCGGCAGTTCGGCATGTAGCCGGTATAAGCAAAGTCTGGGTCCACGCCGCAGGCATGCCTCGTCACTACGCGAATGGCGGCGCCGTGGCTGACGACGACGATGTCTTCATCATCCTCCAGCTCCGCAGCGAGATCCTCCAACACCGGTTGGTAGCGCTCGAGCACATCCACGTAGCTCTCACCGCCAGGCATCCGGGCGGACTCATCACCGTCGAGCCAGCCGCGCAGTGCCACCATGTATTCGCGGTGGGTATCCTCACTACCGCTCATTTCATGATCACCGGCAAAGACCTCGTGCAAGCCTGTACGCACTTCCACGGGGACATTGCGCTCATCGGCGGTCTCGCCGAAAGCACGGGCGGCCAGCATCGCGGTCTGCTGGGCGCGCAAGGCAATGGAACACACAAAGCGCACACGGCGCCCTGCGCACAGTTCAGCTAACTCGCGGCCGACATCTTCCGCTTGGCCGCGGCCGCGCTCGGTGAGCTCGGCGCCTGGGGGCCGGGTATCCATAACGCGGTCAATATTGGAAAAGGTCTGGCCGTGGCGCAGCAGGATAATTCTTCCGGTCATGCTTCACCACACTATTGGCCGGTGCGCGCCTGCGCTACCCATTCATCGGCTTCTTGCAGCCGCGCCAGATCCCGCGGGCCCTCCCCGAGTGCCGTGGCGGAAGGCCAGGAACCAACGAACACGACGTCCTCCGCCCGCAGCCACAGTGCCCGCAGAGCCTCCGCCACCGGCTGGTCCTCAATGTGTCCGATGAGATCGGCGTGGAAGCGATAGTTACCGAAGACGGTGCGCAGCGGGCGGGATTCGATGCGGGAGAGGTCCACCCCGCGGTGCGCGAATTCCTGTAGGGCCCCTACCAGGGAGCCCGGCTCGTTGGGCAGGGTGAAGATGACGGACGTCCTGTCGTTGCCGGTCCGCTCGGTCGGCTTTCCGGCCGGTCCCACGAGGACGAAACGAGTCGTGGCCCCCGCGACATCTGCCACATTCTCCGCAATAGAATCCAGTCCGAAGACCTCCGCTGCGCGGGCAGGGGCGGCAGCGACATCCACCTCCCCGCGCGCCACGGCCTGCGCCGCCGCACCATTCGACGCCGCCGGAACATACTCCACGTCCGGCAAGTTCTGCTTCAACCAACCGCGCACCTGCTGGTAGGCCACGGGATGCGTAGAGAAGGTGCGAAGATTCTCTGCGGTAGTGCCGGGGCGCACCAGAATGGAGAAGGACACCGGCAGGTCTACCTCGCGGTAGATCTGGACCCGGGAGCCGTCGGCAAGCGCGTCAAAGGTGGCAGTAACCGGCCCGTCCACGGAGTTTTCGATAGCCACGCAGGCATAATCCGCCGCACCGGAACGCACCGCCGACAGCGCCTCGGCCGGGGAGCTCACCGGCATCCCCTCGGGGGAAGCAAAGTCTGCGGCGAAATGCTGCATCGCCGCTTCCGTAAAGGTTCCAGCGGGCCCGAGGAATGCGATCGTGGTGCTCATGACAGCAACTTTATCTCACACAACTACTAAACTGAGCCGCCATGGAGAGCACCGAGTTCACTCTGGACAAGCTGCGCGAGGACCTATCTGGTCTGAGCCCTGCGGAGCACGGCTTCACGTACTTCGACCTCGAACGCCGGCCGCAGGCGCACGGGCGTTTGAGCGGCTGGATTCTCTCGGTTAAGGATCTCAACGATGTCGCCGGCATGCCCACCACGCTCGGGCATGCCGAGCGTGCCTACGTGGCGGAGGAGACCGATCCTTTCGTGCAGGAGCTTATCGACGCCGGTGCGCTCGTCGTCGGCAAATCCGCCGCACCCGAGCTGGGTCTGCGCGTCGACACCGAACCTGTCGGCCTGCCCCACCCCGATAATCCGCTCTACCCAGGCCATACCCCGGGTGGCTCCTCCGGCGGGGCGGCAATCCAGGTGGCCCGGGGCCTCATGCGCGCCGCGCATGCCTCCGACGGTGGCGGTTCCATTCGCGTGCCGGCCGCTGCCTGCGGTGTCGTCGGCTTTAAGCCCGCCGGCGAGGACCTCTCGGTGCAGGGGTTCATCACGCGCAGCATCGCCGATACCGCAACTCTGCATGGCCTTAACCCGCGTGCCCGGCGCGCCCGCATCGGCGTGCTGACGGATCCCCTCTTCGCTCAAGCTGAGGTAGCCCCGCACATGCTGCGCGCGGTCGCAGAGGCCACCGCTACCTTTGAAGGCGCGGGTTTCGAAACCGTGGCTATCTCCCCCTATCCCCAGGCCGCCCGCACCTTTGAGGCCTTCCAGCACATCTTTAGTCGCCGGCTGGCTGGCCTTGACTTCGCGGAGGGTTACGCGGAGTGGATCCGTGCGAAGGGCCGGCGCGTCACGGACTCCGAATTCGCCGCGGCCCGCGCCCACGCCGCCCAGCTACCGGAAATGCTGGCACAAGAGTGGGACGTCGACGCCATCTTGAGCCCCATGCTGGCCTTCGATCCACCCCGGCGCGGGCACTTCCTGGCACGGGAGCACCAGGCCAACTTCGATGAGCAAACGCGGTGGTCACCGTGGGGATCGTTGTTCAACGTGGCGCAGCTGCCCGCTATTTCTGTGCCCTGGCCGGTGCGCGATCACCCGCCGGTAGGCGTGCAGTTAGGCTCACTCACGCTTGACGAGTCCTCCCTTCTCGGCCTCGCCCAGGTGCTTCACCCATGACCGCGCGCTCACGCCTGCGCGCGGAAATCCTCATCGTCCTCACCATCACTTTTGGAATCTCTGGTGTTCGCGCCGTGCTACGCCTGACCGATTCTCTGCTCAACCCGGCCCCGCTCAACGAGCAATCGGTCACCATCAACGCTTCGCAGTCGGCGACTTCGCTACTGGACCTTGCCTTCCAGCTCTGCAGTGCCGCCGTGCTGTGTGCCTGGGGAGCGCTTGCCCTTTATTTGATTTCTTTTCCGCCCCGCCCACAGTGGCGGGACGGCCTGCACGGCGCGGCGTTGGCGGCGGTTATTGGGCTTCCCGGGTTGGTGCTGTATTACGTGGCGTTGCACTTCGGCTGGACCAAGGAGGTGGTGCCGGGGGCCTTCGATAGCTGGATTGAGATCCCGGTGCTGCTGATTAAATCCTTCGCCAACGCCTGGGCGGAGGAACTGGTGGTGGTGTACTGGTTCATGACCAGGCTCAAGCAGTCTGGGTGGGCCTTACCCGCAACGCTGGCCGCCTCCTCTATCTTGCGCGGTTCTTACCACCTCTACCAGGGAGTCTCCGCCGGCTTTGGCAATATCATGATGGGCCTGCTTTATGGCTGGTATTTCCACCGCACCGGGAAGGTATGGCCTCTGGTCATCGCGCACTTTCTGATCGACGCCGTCGCTTTCGTGGGCTACGCACTGCTCTTCGGCGCTTAAGCGGTGCCCGGACGCCGAAAAGACCACCACCGCGCCCTGTGGGATAGGTGGGGCGCAAGTGGTTTCGCGGTACAGTGTTCCCCATGACCTACCAAGGACGCGATCCCGAGCGCGAAGCTCGCCGTGCTGGCGAGCCCCACGGCACTCCCCGCCGCGCGGGCTCCGCTGATTCTGCGAGGCCTTCCCGCCCCTACGACCCGGCTGGCCCGCACGCCTCACATGCCTCCGGCCAGGACGCGGGCGAATTTGTCCTTGGTGCCGATGGGCAGCCCTTGCGTGATCGCTACGGCCGTCCGGTGCGCCGCCGTCCATCCACACAGCGCAGCACGCCGTCTCAAAATTCCCCACGCACCCAGCGTCCCACCCCGCGTCGCTCACGGCCGGAGGAAACCCGCTTCGACGTCGATGCCTACATGGCCCAGCACTCCCCCGCGCGCCCAGCGCCCCGCCAGAGCGCGGCCACCCGGGAACCTGCCGCCGGCGCATACCGGCGAAGTCCCGACGCACCGCCACGCAGCTATTCCCCACAGGCTCCCTCCCGCGGGCGTGCCGCAGGACGCCCACATAGCCGCCGCAAGAAGGTCAACCCGGTCAAGCAAGCTTTCGGTTGCCTGGGCTGGCTGGTCGTCATCGCCCTCGTCTTCATGGTGGCCTTCACCTTGTGGACGGATTCACGCCTCACCCGCATCGATGCCCTGCCCACCGAACAGGTGGCGCCGACCTCTGGGACGAACTGGCTGTTGGTGGGCTCGGACTCCCGCCAGGGCCTCACCGAGGAACAACAAGCGGAGCTAGGTACCGGTGGCGATGTAGGCGTCGGCCGCACCGATACCATCATGCTTCTGCACATCCCCAGCTCCGGAAAGGCCCAGCTGGTCTCCATTCCACGCGATAGCTACGTCGACGTGCCCGGCTTCGGCATGGACAAGGTCAATGCTGCCTTCACCTACGGTGGGCCCCAGCTGCTGACCCACACCGTGGAACAAGCCACCGGCCTCCACATCGATCACTATGCGGAGATCGGCATGGGCGGCTTGGCAAACGTCGTGGATTCCGTGGGCGGCGTGGAGATTTGCGTCAAGGAGCCCATCAACGATCCGCTCGCGGGCATCGACCTTCAAGCGGGCTGCCAGAAGCTCCGCGGCCCAGATGCCCTTGGCTACGTGCGCACCCGCGCTACCGCGATGGGTGACTTGGACCGCGTCGAGCGCCAGCGCGAGTTCTTCGCCGCGCTGCTGGATAAGGCAACGTCCTTCTCCACCATTGGCAACCCCTTCAAGGCCGTCTCCCTGGTCAACCACACCACGGATTCCTTCATCGTCAACGAGAAGGACCACGTGTGGCATCTTGCCCGCGTGGCGCTGTCGATGGCCTCAGGCGTGGAGACGACGACGGTGCCCATCGGCGGTTTCCAGGACACGGTCGTGGGCAATGTCGTCCTCTGGGATGACGCTGAGGCCCAAGCGCTCTGGGACTCCATGCGCTAAGGCTTCGACCGGTCGTTTCGATCAATTAAGGCTCCAAAACCGCCTTGAGGTTTTGGAGCCTTAATTGATCGATATGTACCTAAGCTTTGGGGCTAAAGCACCCAGGAACTAGCGCAGCGTCACCTGACGGGACTTGATGTTCTGCAGCTGCTTGCGCTCATCGGCATCGAGGTTGGCGTCGTTGGAAATCTCCTCTTCCAGCGCCTTATTCACACGAGACAGCTCGGACTCGTAAGAATCGTGCGCAACCTCAGGGTCGAGGTCAAAGACCGGGGCGATGAGACCATGCGTGCGGAAGACACCGGCGAACTTGGTGTTCTCGCCCAGGTTGAGCTCACCGCGAGCGGCAATGCGCGCAAGCGCATTGAGGAAAGCATTCTCGTCATCGCACGGGCGGACCCATCGGATATGCGCCTTGCCGCCACCGGCATTAGCCCAGAAAGCGGTGCCGACGAAGCCTTCGGCCTCCTGGCCCACCTGGTAGGACTCGATGACGGAATCATTGGCGCGCTGCAGAGCCTGCGCCATCTGTGGAGGAACCTGCGCGCCCTCCGGCATCCACCACGCGAAGTCCTGGTAGACGTTGATCTCCAGCTCGGCGTCCTCCTCCAGCAGCTCCTTGAGCTCCGGCTGGGAACCATCAGCAGCAGTGGACTCGAGGGTGGAGCCCGGCGCGTTGTTCTTCACCCAGTTCAGAGCAAAAGCCAAGTCGCGGCCCGGGTTGTGGGTGTGGGACTGCACCTGCAGGCCCACGAAGGCCTCACCACCGGATTCCTCATCACGGATGAGCGCCGCGGTAGCACCGGGCAGCACGGTGGCGACGTAGACATCCTTGTCGAAGCCCTTGACGGACAGCTTCGCCGTTGCGGAAGGAACAAATTCCTGCAGGGCGACGAGGCTAGCCTCAGCGGCCAGCCCACCAAAGGGGCGAGGGTCCTTTTCCAGGGCAGCGCGCTCGGCGGCGCGGGCAGCGAGCTTAGCTTGGCGGCGGGACATGCCCTCCGGCAGCTGTTCGTTCTTCTTTTTCTTCTTGGCCATACTGAACAACTTACCTGTTCATTACAGCTCAATGGCATGCAGGGCCACTTCCGGCTGGTTCGTGGCGAGAATATCTACCCCGTTGGCCCACGCCCACTTCATGTCCGCGGGTTTATCGATGGTCCACATGTACGTGGGCAAGCCGTGCGCGCCGATCGCGTCGGGCTGCAGCTTGCCGCGCAACAGCGACATGCCCAGGCCAGTGGGCTGCGACAACAGGATGTCGGGACGGTTGAAATGGCGCTCCCAATCGCGGCGCAGGTAGATGCGGTCGACGTGCGGGGCAAGTGCTGCCATTCGACGAATGGCCCGGTGGGAAAAGGAAATCATGTGGATCCGGGGGTCGTCGAGAAGCCCTGCGTAGCGCAGCCGCAGCACCATCTGTTCTTCGAGGATGTCGCCCTGCCCCGAGGGATGCTTGGTCTCAATGTAGAGGTGGTGTTTCTTATCCCCGAGCATGTCGAGGAGTTCGTCGAGAAGCAGCATGCGCTGGCCGCCGCCAATCTTCAGGCGGCGCAGCTCCTCCCAGGTCATCCGAGACACTCGGCCTGAGCCATTCGTGGTGCGGTCCAGTGTGGGATCGTGATGAACCACCACCTTGCCGTCGCTGCTCAGGCGGATATCGCACTCGATACCATGGATGGGAAGCTCGAGCGCTTTCTCAAAGGCAAGAGGGGATAGCTCCGGATATTTCCCGGAGTATCCCCTGTGGGCGACAATCTTCACTAGCCGAAGATTTCTTCCTTGATGGTGTTGAGAGTGTTGAAGGAGTTCTCGAAGCGCTCCTTCTCGTGGTCATCGAGGGCCAGCTCGATAACGCGGTTGACGCCGGAGCGGTCAACGATGGCCGGGGTGCCGATAAAGACATCCTCGTGGCCGTACTCGCCCTGCAGGTAGGCAGAGACCGGGAGAGCGACAGCCTGGTTCTGGATGACCGCGCGGGTGATGCGGGCCAGGGCCATGCCGATGCCGTAGGAGGTGGAGCCCTTAGCGTCGATGATGTGGTAGGCAGCGTCGCGGGTGTCCTCGAAGATCTTCTCGATGCGCTCGTTGTAGCCCGGGTCCTTTTCAGAACGGTGGGACAGGGAGACACCTGCGATGTTGGCGGAGGAGACGACCGGCAGCTCGGAATCGCCGTGCTCACCGATGATGTAGGCGTGGACGGAGGTCGGTGCCACGTCATCCATTTCAGAGAGCATGTAGCGGTAGCGGGCCGAGTCCAGGACGGTGCCGGAGCCGATGACGCGCTGGTGCGGGAAGCCGGAGGCCTTCCACACTGCGTAGGTCAGCAGGTCCACCGGGTTGGAGGCGACCAGGAAGATGCCGTCGAAGTCATTCTTCATGACGTCCGCCACGATGGAGTTCATGATCTTGACGTTCTTGTCCACGAGCTGCAGGCGGGTCTCGCCGGGCTTCTGTGCGGCACCGGCGCAGATGACGACCATGGAGGCGTCCTTGCAGTCTTCGTAGGTGCCCTTGGTCACGCGGGTGCGGGACGGGGCCCAGACGACGCCATGGTTGAGGTCCATGACGTTGCCCTCGAGCTTCTTTTCGTCGATGTCGATGATGGCCAGGTGATCAACAGTGCCCTGGTTGACCAGAGCGTAGGCGTAAGCAACTCCAACGTCGCCAGCGCCGATGAGTACTACTTTGTTTCCAACATGATTTCCCATGACTCCTATTGTGCCCCTAATGTCCGAGTTTTGCTCGTTATGCGCCCGAATTCACAGGTTAAGTAGTCCGATCTCACATTTTTATGCCCGATTAGGTCTGATTAGTGGCATCACTGCACGTTCGCCCCAAAGCTGGTTCAATGGCCAGCATGCGTCAACTCGCGCGCCGCATCGCCCTCAAAACCGCCCGCACAGGACTTCAGGCTGCCATCTTTTCCTTGGAGCTCATCAGTGATCTCACCCCTGGAATGCGCATGACCGGCAGGCGGCGCCTGCCGCAAAATATGTGGCCCGGGCTCTTCGGCGCCGAAGTAGCGACCTGGGCAGCCGTCTCCCCGTCGCTATTGCCACGCCCGTGGTGGGTTACCGCTGCCAACGTGGCCATCGGCCAAGGCGCGGGACATCTCGCCGCCACCACCGCGGCTTTCGCAGCCAAGCGCGCCCTACGCCACGCGGGCCGGCGCCCCCAGGATCGGGTCGGCCCCACCACTCGGCGCTATTCCTACTACTTGCTGGGGCTCGGAACCTTCATCGCGGGCATACGCTCCCTGCGCAACCAAACAGAGCAGGCCCGCCTCGTGGGCAAACTCAATGACCGCGGCCCGCAATCCGCCGCACTAGGAATGATGGTGGGTACCGCAGGCTACGGCGCCTTGCTTATCGTAGGGGAGGCGGCTCAGCTTACCGTCACTCAACTTTCTCTCCAGGTGCAGCGTTGGCTGCCCCGGTGGATTGCCTGGCCCCTAGCCGGCGGCGCGGTGGGCTTCGCCGCGGCCGTGGCCAGCGACCGCATGGTCTGGCGCCGGCTGCTCCACAAAGCCACTATCCAGGGCCTTGCCCTCAACAAGCTCGTCTATCCGGGATCTGTCATGCCGTGGGAACCGGAACGCTCCGGCAGCCCATGGTCCCACGAGCAGTGGACGGCTGTCGGCTCACAGGGCCGCGTTTTTCTCGACCGTGGCCCCCGCGCCCAGGACATCAAAGAGGTCATGCACTTTGACCGAGCGCGCGAACCAATACGCATTTACATCGGCCTCATCCGCGGCCGTGGTCCGCACGCCGCCGCCCGCCACGCGGTGGCGGAGATGGACCGCACGGGGGCCTTCCACCGCGACACCATCGTGCTGCAGATGCCCTCCGGCTCAGGCTGGATCAATAATTATTCGGTCAGTGGCTATGAATTCCTCACGCGCGGCAATTGCGCCACCGTGGCCTTGCAATTCGACTATCTTCCCTCCATGTTTTCCTACCTGGTGGATAAAAACCTCTCCCGCACTTTTGCGCGCGAGCTCATCGCCGCTGTTCACGCCCGCCTCGAGCTCTTGCCCGAGGACAACCGCCCCAAGCTGTACTTAAGCGGCGAATCCCTGGGCTGCTATGCCATCGTGGAAAACTATGAGACGGTCGAAGATTTGCTCGCGGCGTGCGATGGCGCGGTATTCACTGGGCCGCCCCGGATGACCAGTTTCATGCGCCGCCTGCACCGCGAACGCGGCTCCTTGGAGCGCTTGCCGCTTATCGACGGCGGCCGGCACCTCCGCTTCGCCGCAGTCCCCGCCCACATGGAGCACGATGCCTTCGGCGAGCCTTATGGCCCCTGGGAGCGCCCGCGGGTAGCGGTGGGGCAACACGCCTCCGATGCCATCGTGTGGTGGGATAGCAAGCTCATTTATGCTCGTCCCAACTGGATCCACGAGCCGACCCCGCAGACCTTGTACGCAGATACTTTTAACAACCTGCGCTGGCATCCGTTCATCACCTTCTGGCAGGTAGCACTGGACCAGATCAACTCGCTCAACGTGCCGGGCGGCCACGGGCACAACTACTTCGAGGAAACCTTCTGGTACTGGGATTCCGTCCTCGGATCCCAAACCCGCGCCCAGCTCACTCCGGAGCTAGCTGAGCGCATGCGGGACTTTGTGGAGCGCGACCAGCTCAACAAACCTTCCGACTTCCGCACGCACGTGCGCAAACAGCTCTAGCCGCACGCACGTGCGCTCACCGTGTTAGCCGCACTTCACGCCGGTGCTGTGGTGCGGGCAGTAACCGTTGGGCACCTTGTGCAAGTACTGCTGGTGTTCATCCTCGGCCAGGTAATACTCTCCCGAGTCTGTCTCGCTGAGGAGGGTGACTTCGGTGGTGGTGGCGCCGAAGCCGGCGTCGACAAGCTTGCCTGCGTAGGAATCCACAAGCTGCTGAATCTCCTCGCGTTCCTCCTCAGTCTCCGGGTAGAACGCCGAGCGGTACTGCGTGCCCACGTCGTTGCCCTGGCGGAAGCCCTGAGTCGGATCGTGGGCCTCCAGAGCCTTGACCACTAAGTCTCGCAGGCTCACGCGCTGCGGGTCATAGGTAATCTGCACCGCCTCCGCGTGGTTGGTCAGCCCGCGGCAGACCTCGTAGTAGGTCGGGTTAGGCGTGGTGCCGCCCGCATAGCCCACGGACGTGGACTCCACGCCCTCAGTTTCCCAGAACATCTTCTCCGCGCCCCAGAAACAACCGATGGCGATGATGAGAGACTTCTGCCCTTCCTTCCACGGTCCAGTAATCGGAGTGCCTAGCACCGCATGGGGCTGCGGGTTATCCAAGACGGGCTCGGCGCGCCCGAGACGGGCGTCCTCCGCTGCCACCAGCTTGGGTTCTGGTTTGAAAAGAAACATGCTGGGATCTCCTTCACTTAGTGCTGTCCTCCCCTTATACTCCGCTGCGCTGCCCACAATCCAGGTTTTTGTTCATGGCCTCTACCATAGAAAAAATATTGTGGCCAAATTCTCATTTGATCCCTACCATGGGGCCTCGTACCCCAAAGAAAGGATGACACAAATGGCTGTTTACGAACTTCCGGAACTCGACTACGCATACGATGCTCTAGAGCCGCACATCTCCGCCGAGATCATGGAGCTGCACCACTCCAAACACCACGCTGGCTACGTTGCTGGTGCTAACGCTGCGCTCGAGGCCTTGGAGGAGCAGCGCAACGGCGAGGCTAACGCTGACGCTATCCGCGCTCTGTCCAAGAACCTTGCCTTCAACCTGGGTGGCCACACCAACCACTCCATCTTCTGGAAGAACCTCTCCCCGAACGGTGGCGGCGAGCCCACCGGCGAGCTGGCTGAGGCTATTAACCGCGACTTCGGTTCCTTCGAGAAGTTCAAGGCTCACTTCTCCGCTGTTGCTACCGGCCTGCAGGGCTCCGGTTGGGCAGTTCTGGGCTATGACCATGTTGCTGGCCGCCTGATTATTGAGCAGCTGACTGATCAGCAGGGCAACATCTCCGTGAACTTCACCCCGCTGCTGATGCTGGATATGTGGGAGCACGCCTTCTACCTCCAGTACAAGAACGTAAAGGCTGATTACGTCAAGGCTGTCTGGAACGTCTTCAACTGGGATGACGTTGCTGAGCGTTACGCTGCTGCCACCAAGTAAGCACTCTGGCCTCATTTAAGGCCACATAGCTGACCGCGCTGGGTCCTCTTCATTGAGGCTCAGCGCGGTTTCGCGTTGTGACTCCCTCTACAGGCTTTGCGGAGGACCACCCAACCCCGATATCCAGACCACAACTGCCCGATCTGCCAAAGTTATGCGCCGTCATTGCAGATCCGAGAGGGATCTTCGTCATGTTGGGCAGTTGGTCTATCTGTTAAGACACTCTGCCGCCTGGGAGCACCAGTGCCAGGCTGCCACACGAGGTCTCCAGCCCTGAAGCGCTCCGCGCGTTGGCGGCCGCGCTGCCGTTCGATAGCTAGTCAGCGGTGCGTGCCACAACGAAATCCTTGAAGTGCTCCACCGGCGGGGCATCATCGCCCTCGCGCCACACCAAACCCAGCTCACGGTAGGCCTCCGGTTCTAAGGGAATGAGGTTGCGGGCTTTCAGGTACGGGTCATCAAGCGGCAGCAACGCTGATCCCAGTCCGGCGGCCACGAGGCCGGCCACGGTGGTCAGCTCCATCGACTCGAAGACCAGGCGGGGGCTAAAACCGGCTTCGCCTGCCAGGGAATCCAGAAGCATGCGCGTTCCATAACCCGGCAGCATGCCGATGAAGGGTTCATCGCGGAAGTCTTCCATGCGCACCCCGTCTCTTCCTGCGGCCCAATGGCCTTCGGGAACCGCTAGGCCTAAGCGTTGCAGCTTGAGCTGGTGCCATCCTAGCGGGCCGGGGGCGGTAGGGCGGGGACCAACCAGCGCTAAGTCGGACTCGCCGGCCGCTACTCTGTCCACCAACTCCCGGGCCGCCCCCTGGTGCAGGCGAATATCCACGTGCGGGTGTTGAGCGCGATAAGCCTTGAGTAGCTCCGGGACCATCCACGTGCCCAGGGAATGCATGAAATCGAGGCGCACGGTACCGTGCTCCGGATCCATAAGTCGGGACACGGCATCGCGCGCAGCGGCTTCCGACAAAAGCATCCGCCGCGCGTGTTCCACGAAGGCCCGGCCGCGGGCATTAAGCCGCAGGCGCCGGCCGCTGCGCTCAAACAGGCTGGCCCCCACTTCGGCTTCGATGCGCTGCACGCGGCGGGTCAGCGCGGATTGGGAGAGCCCGAGGGCGTCGGCAGCCGCGCCGACGAGGCCATGGTCGGCCACGGCGACGACGCCGCGCACATCCTCCAGATTCATGCACACCTCGCATGCTTTATGTAACTTTTAGACATTTTACACATAACCCGCGCTAGGCCATGCTTGGTGCATGACCAGAACGCGGCGCGCCACCATTGCCATGCTCTTCGTGGGCCTGGCAATTTTTTCTTGCCTCTACCCCACCCAAGCCATGCTGCCCACCTTGGTGGAGGACATGGGCATGTCCCCCACGGAAGCCGCCATGACCATCTCCGCGGCCACGGGTGCCCTGGCCATCTGCGTGATCCCCGTGTCCATCATCTCCGAGCGCATCGGACGCGGAAAACTGCTGCTTGTGTCCACCATCGCGGCCACGCTCATCGGCATGCTCGTTCCGCTGGCCCCCAACCCAGAAATCCTCATCGCCACCCGCGCGCTCCAGGGAGCCGTCATCGCCGGCGCACCTGCTACCGCCATGGCCTGGATTTCGGAGGAGCTAGAAAGTTCCTACGTTGCCCGTGCCATGGGTTTGTACATCGCCGGCACCACCATCGGCGGACTGACCGGCCGTCTCATCCCGACTGGGCTGCTCGAGCTCACGTCCTGGCGCTGGGCCCTGGCAGGCTCCAGCCTGGTCACACTCATCCTGGCCATCATCGCGGCGATCTTGCTGCCCTACCAACAGAATTTCACCCCGAAGGAGATCCACTTCCGCTCGGAGCTGCGCGCCATCTTCCGCCATGCCCGGGACACCCGCCTGATCCCCTTATTCATCGTGGCCTTCGTGGCGATGGGCACCTTCGTCTCCCTCTATAACTTCCTGGCTTTTAGGCTCATCGACCACTTCCACCTCTCACCGGGCTTGGCTGGCTTGGTCTTCCTCTTCTACCTCACCGGAACCTGGTCCTCGGCGCGCGCAGGCCGGCTGGTGACCCAAGTGGGCCACGCCAACACGCTTCTGCTCTCCTGCGCGCTCTTTGCCGTGGGCATCGCACTGTGCATGGGTTCGCTGATCCCCACCCTGCTGGGCATCGTGTTATTTACCATCGGCTTTTTCGCCGCACACTCCACCGCGTCGGGCTGGGTCGGACACATTGCCACCCACGACCGCGCGGAGGCCTCCAGCCTCTATGTCTTCTTCTACTACCTGGGCAGTTCTATCCTGGGCGCGCTGGCCGGCGTGCTCTTTGACTCCCTGTCGTGGACCGGCTTCATTGCCGTCTACGCCGCCCTCGCAGCAGGTATCGCGGCGCTGAGTTGGGCGGTGAGAAAAACCGGATAAACTCGTGTTTTATGGATAAGTGGTCACCGCGTACATGGCACCGGAAGGCATCGCGCCCAGTCAGTCTGTGGATGATGGTCTTCCTCATCGCGGGCGCGACCCATACCTTTATTCCGAATTACCGCTGGGTCCTCATCCACCTCTTCACGCTCGGCATCCTCAGCAACAGCATCGTGGTGTGGTCCCAGCATCTCACCGAGAAGTTCGTGCAGATCAAAGTACCTCTTTCTGCCCGCCCGCGGCAGCTCGCACGCATTTATCTGCTGAACACAGGCGCTATCTTCACCCTCGTAGGTCAGACGCTCGTCGAAGCCTGGGAACGGCACTGGCTGCTTACGCTGGTGGGTGCCGCACTCGTTGCGACTGCCGTGGCTTGGCACGGCGCGGCCCTCTTTGCCTTATGGCGCCGCGCGGAATCCAAACGATTCCGCCCTGTCGTTGCTGGTTATGTGGCCTCCGCCTTCTTTCTTGCCGTGGGCGCCACCCTGGGCGCTTTCCTCGCGACGCATCCCTCCCATCCGCGCCTACTCATCGCCCACGTGGCTGCCAATATTGGCGGCTTCGTGGGCCTTGCGGCAGCCGGCTCACTGACCATCTTGTTCCCCTCCATCTGGCGCACCAAGGGAATCAATCCGCGCATGAGCTTAAGCTTCACCCTGCTGGGCCTAGGCGTCATCGCTACTGTGGTGGGCAGCATCTGGAATGTTCCGCAGGTAGGCCTCATCCTCTACTGCGTGGGCTGGGCGCTCAGCCTGCAGGGCTGGCTCGTCAACGTCCTCACCGTGGTGCGTAATCCGCGTGGACGCATTAGCTTCCCGGCACTTTCCGTGCTCTTTTCCTCTTTCTGGCTGCTCGGCGGTCTGATCTATTACACCACCCAGCACTTCTTCTCCAGCGAGCCAAAGATTCCTATGCTCGCGCTCGTCGTGGGCTTTGGCGCCCAACTGCTCATCGGCGTCATGGGCTATATGCTGCCGACCACTATGGGCGGCGGCCCCTCAGCGGTGCGGGCTGGCCTGCGCGAATACAACCGCTGGGGGCTCGGGCGCTCTGCGTTCGTCAACGGCGGGCTCGCCCTGTGGCTGGCCACCTCTAATTCCCTCATCATGGTTGCCGCCTCGCTGCTCTGCCTCGGCTCCATGGCCAGCTTCCCCATCCTCACCGCCCGCGCGGTCAAGGCCCAGAAAGCCGTGCTGCTCAAGAGGGCCGAGGGCCCAGCCCCGACGACCACCACAGACTGGGACCAGGCGTGGGTGGCCCTTGCAGTACTCATCATCCTCGGCGGACTCAGCCTCATCCTGTAGATCCCCAGACCTCGATCCCGCAACCTCCTGGTGAGCGGTGGGCGTCGGCAAGCGCTTGGCGACGCCCACCTGCAGGTTGCGGGTTTCAAGTCTGGGGCCTTGCACACAGGAAGGCAGAGAGAAGCTAGGGCTCGAGGGGGGACACTCCCGGCGCGCCATCGGTCATCCACTCGCGGACGGCGTGGGTAGCGCTCACATCGCCCGCGTTGTAGCGCAGAATCTGCGCCCGCGCGGCGGCATCCCCGGCAACGGCGGCGCGGCGAGCATTGACGGATTCCTCACCATCAAACTCTTCCGGCCATTCGAAACCCGCAACGGGGGCCACGGTCTTCAGGCCCAGCCCCGCAGTGCCAGCGAAACTGCGCTTGACGTGGGCGAACATATCCACCCATTCTTCCGAGGAGATGAACTCTTCCACCTCCTGGAGACTGGGCTTAGAAAAACGTTGGGCGGATCTGCGCATCCAATGGTTCTCACCATGGGCGGAGTAGCAGTAGGCTGCGAAGGTCTTTCCTGCCTCATGTGCCTCAGCGCGCACCCGCATGAGCCAGTCCCAGAACTCAGCGAAATTCTCCGCTTCCGCGCGGCCACCGAGCAGTTCCCACGTCACGAAGGAATGGTATTCACCGTCCAGTAGCGCACCCCACAGGTAGGCCCCCTGATCCAGGTAGGCCTCCATATCCACATCAACCTCGACATCCGCGCGGGGAACGCTGACCCGGTCACGGCGCAACAGTGGGACGCCTTCACGCCAGGCAGCGGCAAGGGCGGAAGGGGTGCCGAGGGAGGCATCAATAAGCCCTTGCACTGTCGTGATACCGCGCTCACGATAGGGCTTCGCGCGGTCGCCCGGCAGAAAGAGCGAGATGTCATCGCGGGCTTCCAGCTCCTCCCGGCACAAAGGCCAAAAGCGGCAGGAGGCGCACTCTTTAACGCGGCGTGGGCCCGCTGGTAGTGGCTGCGCCAACGCCTCATCGATGGCAAAACGCGAGGTATCCGTAACAAAAGCTTGGCTGCGATCCTGGCCAATCGCAGCGCCCCTGCCGGAATTCAGGCCTACTTCTTCCAAGCCCCGCGCGGCCAAGGCCAACCGGTAGCCATCGACGGCATGGTGCCGAATCTTGTACTTTGCCGGTAGCGGCTCACTCAACCCCAAACGATGGGTAGGCACAACCAGCGTACGCGAGCTCTCGTGCGGGCGGGCCACGCGGTGATCAGAAACGATGACAGGACTGTATTTATCCCCATCCCGCACTAGGAGCTCCACGCGCACCATCCACTCGGAGGTGGAAAAGACGGCGTTGGTGATGTGCGTATAACCGCGGACCAGCGCTTCGAGCGTGGCTAGCGCCCGCTCGAAATCGTCCCCCTCCAGGTCAATCCGGCGGAAACGCCCCGGCCCCTTCTTGGGAAGGCGGCTGAGCGCAGCATCGATGGCGGCCGCGTGGCGCTCCGCGCGGGCTTGGCTCACTGCGGTGCGTGGGATCTCGGGATGCGCGCGGCGCTGCACTAAGCGATAACGGCAGCCCACAAGATCCGTGGCAACGAGCACATCCTTCACAGCAGGTGAGCTTAGTAGACCACCTTGCTAGAGTTGTAGCGAGACCCTAAAGATAGATTAATAAAAGGACGTTTCAATGGGCATTATGAAGAAAATCCGCAAGGCCCGCCGTGAGGCCCGCGCTGAGATCAAGGCCGCTAAGACCCGCGCAAAGGCAGAGGTCAAGGCTGCAGATAAGGCCAAGCACCGCCAGCAGAAGCTGCTGGCCAAGCAAGAAAAGGCACTTATTAAGTCTGAGGAAAAGGGCCTAAAGAAGCGCCGCCAGCACGAGTACAAAATGGCCAAGAAAGAACTCGAACGCATCAAGCAGGGCCGTTTTAATAAGGACAATGTCAAGCGCTATGCCGGTGCCCTGCGCACCGCCGCACCGCTTCTTTTGCCCTTGATCTACCGCGGCATCACTGCCGCCCAGCGCGAGGTGGAAAAGAAGCGCGCGCAGAAAGCCGGTGTCAGCGCCGAACAGCTGGCGTCCTTCTCCGGCCACGGCGCGCCGCTCAAGGCCCGCACCGCGGGTATCCGCAACTCTCTCAAGGACGCACAGCTTCCCGCTGGTTTCAAGCGCGACGTCAAGGAGCGCCTCAACGAGCTTGACTCCGCGATTGACAATGCCGAGTACATGACCGATCAGCAGCGTCAGCGCGCGCACCGCTCTATTTCCGGCGAGATCGACTCGCTGAACGACGAAATCCAAGCCAAGCTGGGGGCTTAGCCTCTCAGCGCGCAGACGTCTACCCTTCAAGCCGCACTACCCTCCCCCAAGCGGGGAGGACACTCGTCGCGTATCCACATCGTTCAGCCGGAATGGAGATTCATGGCCCGCCGCGAAATCACTCAGTTTTTTGATGATATCGATAACAAGCCCCTCAGTGAGGAAGAACTGATCGTCATCCGCTTCAGCGTTGACGGTAAGGACTATCTTCTCGACGTATCCCAAGAAAACGCCGACAAATTCCACGCTGCGCTGGACCCCTTCATCAAGGCGGCCCGCCACCCCGTTAAAAAGGACACCCGCCGCTATAAGCCAGCCGATATCCGCGCGTGGGCCGCCAAGCACGGCTACCAGGTAGCTGAGCGCGGCAAGATCCCCAACGAGGTGATTTTGGCGTACCGCAACGCCAACAATCTTTAAAGAACGCCCTGCTCGCGGGCAGCAGCCACGGCGGAGGTGCGGGAGCGCACGCCTAGTTTGTCGTAGATGTGGACTAGGTGGGACTTCACCGTCGCCTCTGACAGCATCAGTTCCACACCGATCTCACGGTTGGAGGAACCCGCCGCCACCAGCTTCAATACTTCAAGCTCGCGCGGAGTAAGGGAGGTGCGCGGGGTACGCACGCGGGTCATCAGTTTATCGGCCACCACGGGCGAGAGTGCCGAATCTCCTTCGGCCGCCGAACGTACCGCCGCGAGCAGCTCCACCGGCGGCGCATCCTTGAGCAGGTAGCCCACCGCTCCGGCCTCAATCGCTCCGAGGATATCTGCGTCGGTGTCATAGTTAGTCACTACGAGTACCTTGGGCGGGTTCTCCATGGAGTAGCGGATAGCAGCGGTGGCCTCCGCACCTCCCATGACGCGGGTTCCTTCAATCCCGGCGCCGAAACGCAAGTCCATGAGGAGGACGTCGATGCCACCCGCTTGCGCCGCGGACACAGCTGCTTCGGCCGTAGCTACCTCGCCCACTACCTCGATATCCTCAGCCCCCTCGAGCACCGAGCGTAAACCCAGGCGTACGATCTCGTGGTCGTCGGCAAGCAAGACCCTAATCACGGGCTTCCTCCTCATTGGTACGGTGTGGACAATTTCCTAATCTACATCGTTGTTTAAGGGGACACTAACTGAGACCGCCGTGCCGCTGCCTACCGCGGATTCAATCACGACTTCCCCGCCGAGTTCCTCCGCACGCCTGCGCATCGCCGATAGACCAATATGCCCCAACCCCGCCGGCTTATTTTCCACCGCAGCAACGTCAAAGCCCTGGCCATTGTCCACTACATCCACGCGCACCTCATCCGGCGCATACGTCACCGTCACCCGTGCCTTACTGGCCTGGGCATGCTTGACGACGTTCCCCATCGCCCCCTGCGCAATCCGCAGCAAGGCCGCCTCCACCTTCATGGGAAGCTGCTGAGCATCACCCTCAACGTCCACGGACACGTCGACCCCACCGGTTGCCGCGAAGTTCTCCGCCATCCGCGTCATGGCAGCTCCCAAGGAGGTTTCCGATAACGCCGCCGGCTGAAGTGCCGCAATCATGGCGCGCGCCTCGTGGAGATTATCCGCCGCGGTACGCCGCGCGAGCTCAATGCGCTCCTGCGCTTTGGGGATATCCTCCTGAGCCAGGTCACGGTCAGCGGCGTGCAAGAGCATCTGAATCGAGGACAAACCTTGGGCCAGTGTGTCGTGGATTTCGTGGGCGATGCGCTGGCGCTCAGCCGTCATGCCGGCCGTACGCTCAGACTCCACAAGTTGCGAACGGGTCTTCACCAATTCTTGGTTCATACGGCTCAGCGCCCGGAAGGCATAGGTAATCGCAATCGTCACAAGGGCCGATACCGCTGGGCCCATGATGCCACCGAAGGAGAGCCCGTTCGGTACCTGCACCAGGATGGTCACCGCCGTGGCCGCGAGCACGCAGATGACGCCAGGGATCATCTCCAGCACGTAGAGGTAGACAAAGTACAGGGAAAACACGAGGTAGATGGCCGCGGGCGCCACCGCCATGTCCGCTAGCCACAAGACGGTGAGGATGACCATCCAGCCATAACGCGCGATGCGCGGCAGGGCCTCCAAGTAGGCCGATCCCCCGAAGTACACCACGGCGAAGGAGACCAAGAGCAAGAGGTTTAGAACACCCTGCCACAGCGGCAGGCGCACCGTGGTAAAAATCGCCACCACCAGCAGCGTCGCTGTCAGGACGTGAATACCATTGCGCAGGGCATCCGATTCAACCGAGCGTTGGTCTAGTGTGGACGTCATGCGCCACAGCCTACTTCCCTCACTTGCCGCCTGCGTGATCGGCATCGGCTTCGCCACCGTGGGGTGCTCGGATGCAGCCGACCCTGTCCCCAGCACCCAGGCCACCAGCCCCGCGCCCGGTGAAAGCTCAGGCGATGGCCTGCCCACGGACGCTACAGCCGAGGTCAGCGACTGGGAGGACTGCCCTTATCTGGATACCCAGTGGGTAGCCGATACAAATGGGCAGAGGATGACCCGGTGGGGCGTCGACAAGCGCTTTAGCACCCCCGCCTGCGTGTTCTGGTCCTACCCAGAGGAACCACAGGCTACCGTCCTGGTTCGGCAGATGCCCAGCGTCGAGGAGGCCCGTGCGGTTGTGGATTGGGCTGCGCCGGTGGAGGATACGGAGCTCGCCGAGTTCGATGGGTGGTCCGGCGGGCGCGGCGTCTTTGAGGATCACTCGGTCTTTGCCGTGCAGAAGGACAACCACGCCGTGGTGGTGTGGTCGAACCAGCTGCAGACCCTCAAGCCTCAGCTCATAGCGCAGGAAGCGATCAAAAGCTTAGGTCTGTAAAACCTAAGCTTGTAATGACTAAACGGCAACGTCGTTATAGGGCATCTGCGCCGCTACCCAGGGGAAAATAACCTCCATGAGCAGGAAGAAAACCCCTACAGCGAGCGCCAGCGCCAACACCACTTTCACCGCGGTAGGGCCAGGCAACAGGTTCCAGAGTGCGCGATACATTAGTTCTCCTCCCAGACGGCGGGACGGGCATTGTCATCTGCTCCGGGTGTTTTAGCCTCCCGGTCGGTCTCCATGGCGTGGATGATCATGCGCTCCGCATTGGAGAACTGCGGATGGCATGTGGTGAGGGTGAGCAGGGATTCACTCGGTTCGATCCCCTCAGCCCCAGGGATCGGCTGAAGCACGCTGACATCACCCGGCAGCGTGATATGGCGGCCTTGGACCGGCTGGTACTCCGGTTTGGCCTGCTGCTCTGGGCTGAAACACTCACCCGGGGTGCCATCGATGGGCAGCACGCGATAGGTGATCCACTCCGTTGCCGTTTCGATGACGATGGCATCACAAGTCTGCAGGTTCCCCAGGTCATTAAAGGGAGCGCCCTTGCCCACGCGGTGCCCGGCCACGGCAAAGTTGCCCGGCTCACCGGGCATCTGCGTGTCCGTGTAGCGCCCCGGTCCGCGCAACAGGTCATCCTCGTTGGTGCCTTCCAAGACCGCGAAAGCGAAGTCCGAACCGAAGGTTGGGATATAGAGGCGTGCAAAAGCCTCACCGAGCTGCGGGGCGTGGCCTCCTCCGCGCGGGTTATGCCATTCTTCCTGCAGCGTCTCATTGGCTTGGTCCTGCATTTGACCAGACTGAATGTTGGTCCAATAGGACTCATAAAACGCAAA
The DNA here is from genome assembly GCF_001814945.1 of Corynebacterium sp. HMSC066C02. Classification (NCBI taxonomy): domain Bacteria; kingdom Bacillati; phylum Actinomycetota; class Actinomycetes; order Mycobacteriales; family Corynebacteriaceae; genus Corynebacterium; species Corynebacterium sp. HMSC066C02. The sequence continues at coordinate 152,758 of NZ_KV818452.1, forward strand.
AAGCAGCAACAGGACGCCGGCCGTCAGCATAAGCTCACCGATGACGGTACCGACGGTCGTCCGAGTGCGCGCGGTGGGGTGAGGCATACCAGCATCTTAGCCTCCCTGTAACGTGTAAGTGCCCCACCACCCTGCGCGAAGAGGAGTAGGCGATGATCAACATCTTCATGTACCCGGTCTCCGGAATCATGAAACTCTGGCACCTACTATTTGCTTCTTTCCTGGACGGTTCGATGGCGTGGATCCTCACCATCGTCTTCCTGGTACTCACAGTCCGCGGCATCATCGCTCCGCTGAATTGGCTCTCGGTAAAACAGGGCCGTATCGGCGCACTCATGCGCCCGGAGATGACCGAGCTCAACGAACAGCTCAAGCAGGTCGATTCGGTCGACCAAGCGGTCGACATTCTCACCCAGCAGCGCGAGCTCAAGGAACGCTTCCACCACAACCCGATGGTGGGCTGTTTCCCTTCCTTCCTCATCATTCCGGCCTTCATTGGCCTCTACCAGGTGGTTCTTCGGGTATCCGGATCCGCGAATGAGCCGGTGGGAATGCTTACGCTTGACGACGTCTCCTCCTTCCGCACCTCCACCGTCTTCGGCGTCCCCCTCACCGATTTCGCGCGCGAGCATCATGACTTAGTCCTACCGATGCTTCTGGCGGCGCTCGTGTTTACCTCCCTCAACACGCTCATCACGCTCTACCGCGGCTACCTCACCACTCTTTTCGATCAGAAGATTCCGCGCCGCTTGTTGTGGTTCATGGCGCTCACGGTCTTTCTCATCCCCTGGATGCTGTGGGCGGTAGCGTGGAACGGTCCCATCCCCGTGACCATCATTTTCTACTGGGGCTGCTCCTACCTCTTCACCTTGCTACAGACTTTGGCGTACGAATTCATCCTGCACAAGCGCTATCCCTTACCGGAAGCTGTCCACGAACAGCGGCGGGAGAGCATTCGACGCTGGCGGGCTAAGGAAAAGAAGAAAGAGAAGAAAGCCGCCAAACAGCGCCTCAAGGACAACCCTGCGTACAAGGAGGAGTTGGCTGCTGCCCGCAAACGCCACTCTGCGATTGTGGCGGAGGCACGCAAAATTCTTAAATCGAATAATCGGCCGGAGGCGCCGACAGAAGCTGAATAGCCAACTGCTTCGCGGTGACGAGCGGGGCGACGTCACGGGTCAGGCGGGCGCCGGCGAGACCACCATCAAGGAAGATAAGAATCTGGCTCGCCTGCTCCTCTGAGGGGTAGCCATTCTTGGCGTTAAGAAGTGCCGTGATGGTGGAATGAATCCACGTTCGGTGCTCCACGCAGGCGGCCACGATGCCCCGCTCGGCGTCTGTCTCTGGGCGTGGGTATTCGCCAGCCGCGTTAAGGAAGTGCGAGCCGCGAAACTCCATGGCTGGCTGCTCTTCGATGGCCTTGTCGAAGAAAGCCAGGATCTTGTTCTCCGGGTCAGTGGCATCTTCGGTGCGCTTTTGCCAATCTGCGCGGTATTCCTCATCGAGAGCCTCGACATAGGCGATGACGAGGGCATCCTTGGAGCCGAAAAGAGAATAGAGCGAAGCCTTTGCCACATCTGCCTCGCGCAAGATGCGGTCAATTCCGATGACGCGGATACCTTCGGTGGTAAAGAGCCGCGTGGCGGATTCGAGTAGTCGGCTACGCGGGCTCGGGCGATTACGGCGCGACTTCTTTTCGGCCATTTCTTCTCCTCACATGACAAAACCGGTTCATCTATACAATATAGACAAACCGGTATGTATGCGAATTATTATTTCTTGCGGCCCGTAATGGCCCCCACGATCCACAGCAGGATGCAAGCACCGACGGTCGCAGTAATAATCATCAGGAACCAGCTATCGCCGACATCCTTATTAAACAGCGCCAGCAAACCGCCACCAATGAGGCCGCCGATAACACCAACGATGAGGTTGGTGAACAGCCCCTGGTCACGCTTCATAATCTTCTCTGCGAGCCAACCCGCAATGATGCCAACAACAATCGATCCAAAGAAACCGAGACCAAGTCCCATGTCACTCACTCCTTCTCTCAACAGTAAATAGCTTTTATTTACGCACTTCCCACCGTACGCGTTAAAACATCAAAACGACCCGGGCCCACCATTTATCCAATAAATGGGCCCGAATCGTTATAGCGGAGTTATGCGAAGGTTACTCGGAGTCCGGACGTACCACCATCATCGGGCAGGGAGCGGACTGCAGCAACGCGCGGGAGGTAGAACCAAGCAGCATACCCTTGAAGCCACCTCGACCGTGGGAACCCACGACGAGCAGCTGAGCGCCCTCGGAAGCTTCCGTCAGCGCACGGACAGGACGGTCACGAGCGATAACCTTCTTCACCTGTACATCCGGGTACTTCTCTTGGAACTCTGCAAGGCGCTCGGTCAGCAGTTCTGCCTGCTCCTTCTCCACCTCAGCCCACTCCGCCTGGGCTGCCGAGAGGCCAGCCAGGGAAGCTTGAACCTGCATATCCATCCACGTGTGAACAGCAATCAGCTCTGCGCCACGGGCATCCGCTTCCTTGAAGGCGTAATCAGTTGCCTTCTGGGAGACCTCGGAGCCATCGACACCGATGACGACAGGACCGTACTTGGTGGACTCAGTGACGTGGTTATCCTCACGGACTACGACCACCGGGCAGGAGGCATGGGAGACCACGGAGGCAGAAACCGAACCCATGACCATTCCGGAAAGACCGCCCATGCCGCGGGAGCCCATCACAATCATGGTGACGTCCTTAGACATCTCCAACAGCATATCGATCGGGGAACCTTCAGCCACGGTGTGGCCAATCTTCAGATCCGGGGCAACCTTGTGGGCCTCGGCGCGGGCCTCCTCAATCTTTTGCAAGGTTTCCGCCTGGAGGTCATCGAAAAGCTCCTTCGGCGGGACCATGCCTTCGGCGTAGAGGAACTGCGGCATCGTATAACTCGATGCGATACGCAGTGGGATACCCCGCTTCACCGCAGTGTTGGCAGCCCAGCGGACGGCGTTCTTCGACGCTTCCGAACCATCGACGGCTACGACGACAATGTCTTCCTTTGCCATGACCTTTCCTTTCGAAGTGCTTACACTTCCAGTCTAATACCTATTATTAGACCTGTGGGGTGGTCGCAGCATCTGCGTTGGCAGGGAAGAGAATGTTGTAGGCGGCCACGACAATGTCACGAATGACGGCACCGATACCATTAGAGAAGAAATCGATGACGGGTGCGAGAATAGAGTTGAAATCCATGGAACAAAGAATATCGCAAAAAAGGCGTGGCGCAACACCACTTCCTATCCGCGATGGACTAAACCCCACTCACGCTCGCGTATCCGACGGGCCAATCACTGCGTGGGACTTCGTACACAACCTCATCACCACGCAGCGCCACCGGCACCCCGAAGACAACGAGGCCGCGCTACAGGCACGCTTCGATGCCAACGAAGTTGTACGCCAAGACGCTTCACCCCTACGCCCCGACAGCATCCTGGCTTCCAACGCCGTGGTGTACTTCTACCGCATGCCGGCACCAGAAACGCCCGTCCCATACGAAATACCGATTCTCTTTGAAGACGAACGCCTTTTGGTCGTCGACAAACCACCCTTCATAGCCACCATGCCCCGCGCCCGCCACATCACGGAGACTGCCACCGTGCGCCTGCGTCGGAAAACCGGAAACAACGAGTTATCCCCCGCGCACCGCCTCGACCGTCTCACTTCCGGCATCCTCGTCTTTACCAAGGACCGCTCCATACGGGGCGCCTACCAAACGCTGTTTGCCGAGCGCCGCGTCACCAAGACCTACGCAGCCATCGCGCCGCTTGCCGACGTCTCCCCCGGCACCGTCTGGCGCTCCCACATGGAGAAGACCCCGGGGGAACTACAAGGACGCATCGTCGAAGGTGAAGTCAACGCCATCACCGAAGTCGCCGGCGTGGAGCCAGTAGATAAGGCCCCGTACGAAGCTATCCACGGAGCACTACCTGAGCTAGCGAAGTACACACTCAAACCACAGACCGGGAAGACTCATCAATTACGGCTCCATATGCTCCAAGCCGGAGCACCCATTATTGGCGACCCCATATACCCGGTCATTTACCCTGCCGAGGCCGAAGACATGCGGATACCAATGCATTTGACGGCAACGCACATCTCATTTGTTGACCCCTTAACTGGTGCCGACCGTGAATTCTCATCACAATTACCATTAAAGACCCATCATCTATTAAATCCATAAATAGATAAACGAAAATAACATCGCCTCTGAACAGTGGCTATGGCCTGAACCCTGGAAAGCAGTTTGGTGCTTGATGTTCTCAACTTCGGGGTTGTGGGGTTGTGTCTTAGATGGCAGGGTAAGCGTTGTTGTTGAGGACGGCTCGGCCGCTTTCGGCGGGGTTTTGGTGGAAGAGCCCGGGCCTGTGCTTGGCTACTTGGGCTTGGTTGTTGCGTGTTTTATAAGTGCAGACGTGGGAGTACATACCTGCAGCGTGACTGATCAGCAGGCCCGGGCCTGTGTTTGGTTGCGACTAGCGGGTCTGTACTTTCGGGTCTGTAGTTTTAGAATCCTCTGGCCGTTAACCCACAGAT
>NZ_KV818452.1:157454-157757 GCF_001814945.1 Corynebacterium sp. HMSC066C02
TTAACCCACAGATGGTGCGGCTTGGTTTCATGGGGGTTGGAAAACGCCTTCAGGGCCCTAGACAGTGGGTGTTGTCTAGGGCCCTGAAGGGTTGTATTGAGTTGTTTGTTTTGTTTGGTGTCGGCGGTTTCTTACTCTCCCACAACCTCCCGGTTGCAGTACCATCAGCGTTAGCAGGCTTAGCTTCCGGGTTCGGAATGGGTCCGGGCGTTTCCCTGCTGCTATAGGCCACCGACAAACACACGAGGCAATCTGATGCCTGGTTGCGTGAGTTGTGTCAGATACTGTGTAGTGGACGCGAAG
>NZ_KV818453.1:0-690 GCF_001814945.1 Corynebacterium sp. HMSC066C02
AACCGTCACTGTTGAGCAGCCGGATGCTCCTGACACCAAGCAGAACGAAGAGTTCGATCCGGTGTACGACGGCGGTACGGGTAAGCCTGGTGAGGACGTCAAGATCGACGAGCCTACCTTCAAGGACAAGGACGGCAACCCGACTACTGCTCCTGATGGCACCACGTTCACCCCGGGTGAAGGTACTCCAGATGGTGTGACCATTGATGAGAACACCGGTGAAATCACCGTTACCATCCCTGAGGATGCTACCCCTGGTGACAAGATCACTGTTCCGGTTGAGGTGACTTACCCGGATGGTTCCACCGACGAGGTTGACGTCACTGTCACGGTGACTGAGAAGGACGCTACCCCGGTAACGCCAGTTGCTCCGACCGAGAACAACCCGTCTACGGGTGCTTCTGCGGACGACCCGGCATCCTGTGAGGAGCCGCCGTACGTCACTGTTGAAGAGACCGAGGGCGTTGAGTACAAGGTCACTGTCGACGGCAAGGAGCTGACCCCGGACGCAGATGGCAAGTACGTCTACGACTACGGTCAGACGGTCAAGGTTGAAGCGTTCCCGACCGAGGGCTTTACCTTCCCGGAGGGGGCCCAAACGACGTGGACTTACACGACTCAGCAGAATGAGGTTTGTGACGCTCCTGATACCAAGCAGAATGAGACCTTTGAGCCTGGTTATGAGGATGG
>NZ_KV818454.1:0-6849 GCF_001814945.1 Corynebacterium sp. HMSC066C02
CCATAGTTAGCGCTAAATTCATGTCAAGTCGTTACTATAAACGGGGGTAGCGGCTGAGCATTTCGCCTAGATATTCGATACTTAACGGATGTGGGTGGCGGCGCTTTTGTGAAACGTGAAACGCCCCTCCGGCCGTCAAGGGCAGCGCGAAGGGGTGTGGGTGGGGGATCTACTGGGCGTCGGAAAGCGCGTAGGCAGCGCCGGCACTTGCGGCGGTGACGGTCAGCACGGCCGGCCAGGAGCCCATCTTCTTAGCCAGCGGGTGGGAGAGGCCGAAAGCGCCGGTGTATAGAGCTGCCAAGCCAGCGGTAGTGGCTGGGTTCGTTTTCGCCCACCAGCTGCGGCCCGCCCAGACGCCAGCGGCGGCAAGCACCACGCCGCCAAGCGGGCGAATGCCTGTCTCCCGGGCGGTGAGCCACCCGCCGATAAGGCCTAGCGTGACGGTCGCCGCCGTTGATACATCCTGCGGTTTCTTGATATCAATCATTCCCATGTGCCTCAGTTTAGGCTGTGTGAGCGCGTTGTGGCTAGACTTCGCTCCATGAAACTCGCAGCAACCCCGACCTCGGAAAAGCAGGCTTGGCTCGCCATGGCCGCGCTGTCACTGGGCTTCTTCATGTCGTTGCTCGACCAATCGATGATTGCCGTTGCGCTTCCCGACGTCCGCCGCGAGTTCAACGCCGACGTCAACCAGGTGCTGTGGGTCTCCGCCATCTATCTGCTCGCCGTGGTCGTGCCGCTGTTGTTTACCGGCCGCCTCGGCGATATTTACGGTCAGAAGAACATGTTCCAGTTGGGCGTCGGGCTCTTTGGTATCGGCGCGCTGCTGTGCGCGCTAGCGCCCTCGGTGGAGTTTCTTATCGCAGCAAGAGCCCTGCAAGGTTTCGGCGCGTCGATTCAAATGCCGCAGACTATGGCCGTCATCAACCGTATCTTTGCCCGCGAGCGGCGCGGCCGTGCGCTCGGCGTTTGGGGAGTGGTTGGGTCTTTGGCCACGCTTGCCGGACCGCTCTTGGGTGGCTTCGTTGTCGCCGCCTTCGGGTGGCAGGCGGTGTTTTGGATCCATATACCTTTCGTCGTCGCTGCAATCGTCTTATCCGGTCTGTGGGTTCCTTCCTTGCCGACGGCGACGGGGAAGATTGACTTTGTGTCGGTGGGGGCGTCGTTTATCGCGTTAACGTGCTTTGTGTTCGCAGTGCAGCAGGGCCCAGAGACGGGCTGGCCGTGGTGGATTTGGGCCCTGCTCCTTGCTGGTGTGGTGGGCATCTACATCTTCGTGCGCTTGCAATCATCGCGGGGGAAGGCGGCGCTCGTCCCGCTCGTGCTGTTTAATGACCACAACTACTCCGCAGGTTCAGTGGCCATCGTGTCCATGGGCTTTATGGCGGCGTCGATGATGATTCCAATCATGATGTGGCTGCAGGTCGAGCAGGACATGTCGGCGCGGGATGCTGGGCTCATCGTTACACCTATGGCGCTGGTCTCTCTGTGCGTGTCGCCCTTGGCGGGCATTCTGGCGGATAAGCTGCACCCACGGCGTCTGGCGGTCGCGGGATTCGGCATCCTGATTGCAACCTTCCTCGCGCTGTGGTTCCTCATGCACGCCGAAGTGTCGGCCTGGTGGTTGTGCCTGCCCTGCGCGGCGCTGGGGGCGGGGCAGTCCTTCATCTGGGGTTCCAACGCCGCGACGACGATGCGCGATATTGACGCAGATCTCATGGGCGCGGCATCCGGCGTCTATAACACTTCTCGGCAGGTTGGTTCGGTCATCGGCGTGGCCGCTGTTTCCGCGGTTATGCAGGTAGCGGGGGCCGCGGATTCCCTCGTGGTCATCGTTGCGATGCTATCGGCGGGGTGTGTGGCTTCGCTCTTCTTCCGCGACACCCTGCATGCGGTAGCGGAAACTGCGAGCCTATAGGGAAGCGAGTAGATTGGATGTCATGCGTCTTGCTGTACTGACATCCGGTGGTGATTGCCCCGGTCTGAATGCTGTTATCCGCGCGGTCGTTCGCACCGCATCCAACGAGTTCGGCGATACGGTCGTCGGCTACGAGGACGGCTGGGTTGGTCTCATGGAAGACCGTCGCCGAGACCTTTATGACGACGCTGAGATCGACCGCATCCTTCTGCGCGGCGGAACCATCCTTGGTACCGGCCGCCTCCACCCAGATAAATTCAAGGCTGGGTTGGATACCATCAAAGCCAACATGGCTGATGCTGAGGTCGATGCGCTCATCGCCATTGGCGGTGAGGGAACGCTGAAGGGCGCCAAGTGGCTGTCTGATAATGGCATTCCAGTCGTCGGCGTGCCGAAGACAATTGACAATGACGTCAATGCAACGGACTACACCTTCGGTTTCGACACCGCAGTCTCCGTCGCAACCGATGCGATCGATCGCCTCCACACCACCGCTGAATCCCACGACCGCATCCTCATCGTGGAGGTCATGGGCCGCCACGTCGGTTGGATCGCACTGCATGCTGGCATGGCTGGTGGTGCGCACTACACGGTGATCCCTGAGGTTCCATTCGATATCGCAGATATCACCAAGGCAATGGAGCGCCGCTTCCAGATGGGTGAGAAGTACGGCATCGTCTGCGTTGCCGAGGGCGCTCTGCCCAAGGAAGGCACCATGGACTTCGAAGAAGGCGGCGTGGACCAGTTCGGTCACCAGACCTTCAACGGAATTGGCCAGGTCATCGGTGATGAGATCAAGAAGCGCACCGGCTACGACGTGCGCACTACCGTCCTCGGCCACATCCAGCGTGGTGGTACGCCAACTGCCTATGACCGCGTGCTGGCAACCCGTTATGGCACCCATGCTGCCCGCGCCGCGCACAATGGACAGTCCGGAATGTGCGTGGCCTTGCACGGCGAAAACATCGACCTCGTGCCGCTCGAGGAGGCCGTGGGCAAGCTGAAGGTGGTTCCTGCCAAGCGTTATGCCAACGCTCAAGCCCTCTTTGGTTAAACACCACTAGGGCTCACCCTTAGTTAATAAAGGAATTATGACAAGCGTATTAGCTTTCCTGGCTGATCAGCCGGTTCTCTTGGTGTTCCTGCTGATTGGCCTCGGCATGGCCCTCGGCGGTATTAAGACACGGGGCATCAGCTTGGGCGCGGCAGCCGTGCTCTTCTTGGGCATCGCTTTCTCGGCCGCTGCCTCCGCCGTCGGCGTCGAAGCTTCCGTTCCTCCCATTTTGGGTATGTTTGGCTTGGTGCTCTTTGCCTTTGGCATTGGCAACAACTCCGGCGTGTCCTTCTTCAAGTCGCTGAAAACTGCGACTGGCCCCGTGCTTTCCATGATCGCGGTCTTTATCGTCGCCGCCCTCGCTGCTTGGGGGCTGGGGACCTATGTCTTTGGGTTGTCGAGTGCCACTATCGCCGGTACCTTCGCTGGCGCGGTGACAAATACCCCTGCTTTGGCGGCGGCCTCGGAGGCTACGGGCGATCCGGGCTCAGCAACGGTGGGTTATGCGGTGTCTTATCTGTTTGGCGTCATCGGTATGCTCGCGGCGACTGTGCTGGTGCTTCGCGACGCCGGTAATGACGACGACACCCTGTCACCCGTCACGCGCCAGCACATGCAGATTCTGCGCGAGACCTCCGTTGCAGAGCTCGCGGACATTGGCAATGGGGAAGTGCAGGTCACCCGTTTACGCCGAGTAGGCAGCAATGTGATCGTCCTGCCGAAGTTTTTTGATGTGCTACACCCGGGGGATGTCGTCACGCTTGTCGGCGCCCCCGAGGACCTCGACAACATTATTGAGGACGCTGGGCGTGAGTCGCCACAGATTCTCAACGATGACCGCCACGAGCTAGATTTTCGCCGCATCACTGTGTCGGAGCACAACTTGGCCGGTCTGACCATCGCGGAGCTGAATAACCAATTGGCGGATCGTTGGGGCGCACGAATCTCGCGTGTTCGCCGGGCCGATAACGACCAGGTCGCAATCCCCGAACACATCGTAGAGCTGGGGGACCGCGTGCGCGTCGTCGGTTCAAAGAAGTCTCTGCGGGAGATTTCTGCTTTTCTCGGTGATTCCTCCCAAGGCCTGACGGATATCAACCCGGTCTCCCTCGGCCTAGGCATGGCTCTCGGGGTTTTCGTGGGCCACCTCGAGATCCCTCTACCGGGAGGTTCTTCCTTTAGCCTCGGCGCTGCCGCGGGCGTCCTCATCGTGGCGCTGATCATGGCGCGCATCGGGCGCATCGGCAACACGGTCACCGCACTGCCGCACTCGGCCAACACGATTCTTTCCGAGTTAGGCCTGCTGCTCTTCCTGGCGCAGGCCGGAACGAATGCGGGTGGGGAGATTGCCGGCGCCTTTACGGGTGGTTCGTGGTGGAAAATTCTCCTGCTCGGCGCAATCATCACCACGCTGGTGGCCACCGGGTTCGCCTTTGTGATGCGGCGTTTCCTGCACGTTGGTGCTACAAAGACCGCGGGGGCCATGGCTGGCGCACAAACTCAGCCGGCGGTGTTGGCTTTCGTTAACAACCGCACCAATACTGACCAGCGAGTTTCTTTGGGATATGCCATGGTCTATCCGGCGGCGATGATTGCCAAAATTCTCATTACCCACGGCATCACCTTGTTGGGTTAGGCGGTTGCGCACGGTGTCGCGCTGACATACTAAGATGGCACGCATGACTGCTGCGATGTATGACCTGATGGACTATGACGAGGTCCTTGAAAAGTTCGATCCCGTTATGGGCATGGAAGTTCACGTGGAGCTCAATACGGAGACCAAGATGTTCTCCACCTCACCCACGAACTTCAACGCAGCCCCCAACTCCAACGTGGACCCGGTGTCTCTCGGTCTGCCAGGCGCCTTGCCCGTGGTGAACTCCAAGGGCGTGGAAGGCGCCATCAAGATTGGCCTGGCGCTGAACTGCAAGATTGCGGAGTCTTCGCGCTTTGCCCGCAAGAATTACTTCTACCCGGACCAGCCGAAGAACTACCAGATTTCCCAGTACGATGAGCCGATTGCTTATGATGGCTATCTCGACGTCGTCCTCGACGACGGCACCGAGTGGCGCGTAGAGATTGAACGTGCCCACATGGAGGAGGACACCGGCAAGCTCACCCACTTGGGTGGCGCCGATGGCCGTATCCACGGCGCAACCTCCTCGCTGGTGGATTGTAACCGCGCGGGCATTCCCCTCATTGAGATTGTGACCAAGCCAATTATGGGTGCCGGCGAGCGTGCTCCCGAGGTAGCGCGCGCCTACGTGACGGCGCTGCGTGAGCTCGTCGCCGCTCTCGGCGTTTCTGATGCCCGCATGGATCAGGGCTCGATGCGCGTTGACTCCAACGTCTCGCTGCGCCCGGTGGGCCAGGAGGAGTTCGGCACCCGTACCGAAACCAAGAACATCAACTCCTTGCGCTCGGTTGAGCAGGCGGTGCGCTTTGAGATGCAGCGCCAGGCGCAGGTGCTTGTCGACGGTGGCGAGATCATCCAGGAAACCCGCCACTACCAGGAAACGGATGGCTCCACCTCGAAGGGCCGCCCGAAGGAGACCGCGGAGGACTACCGCTACTTCAATGACCCGGATCTGCCTCCGGTGATTGTTTCCCGCGAGTGGGTCGAAGAAATCCGCCAGACCCTGCCGGAGATGCCGTGGATTCGCCGCGCCCGTATCCAAGAGGAGTGGGGCCTCAAGGACGAGGAGATGCGTGACCTGGTCAACGCTGGCGCGCTTGATCTCATCATCGAAACCGTGGAAGCCGGAACCACCCCGGATGAGGCGCGCTCCTGGTGGGTTTCTTACCTGACTGGTAAGGCCAATGAGGCCGGCGTTGAGCTGAGTGCTCTCGACATCACCCCGGCGCAGGTTGCTCGCGTTGTCGAGTTGGTTAAGGAAGGCAAGCTGACCACCAAGCTGGCCCGTCAGGCGGTCGACGGTGTGCTGGCCGGTGAGGGGGACGTCGACGAGGTCGTCGCCAAGCGCGGGCTCGAGGTCGTGCGCGATGACGGCGCGATTGAGAAGGCCGTCGACGATGCCCTGGCCGCTAACCCGGACATCGTGGAGAAATACAAGGCCGGCAACAAGAAGGTCACCGGCGCTATCGTGGGCGCGGTCATGAAGGCCACCCAAGGTAAGGCTGACCCGGGACAGGTCAACAAGCTGATTGCGAAGAAGCTCTCCTAGTCGGTAGAGATTTCCATTAGGCGAGGTCAGGCGGCTGCGGGGTACCGTGGTCGCCATGACTATTTCTACCAAAGCCCTGCAGAAGACCGGCCCGAACGAGCCCTTCGAGGTCGTGACCATCCAGCGCCGCGAGCCGCGCGCCGATGACGTCGTCATCGACATTAAGGCCGCAGGAATCTGCCACTCGGATATCCACACCATCCGCAACGAGTGGGGCGAGGCGCACTTTCCGTTGACCGTCGGCCATGAGATCGCCGGCGTGGTCTCCGCTGTGGGGGAGGAGGTCACTAAGTTCAAGGTGGGGGACCGCGTCGGCGTGGGCTGCCTGGTCAATTCCTGCGGCGAGTGCGAGCAGTGCCAGGCCGGAATGGAGCAAAACTGCCTCAATGGTGGCGTGGGGACCTATAATTCCACCGACGTTGATGACACCATCACCCAAGGCGGCTACGCCGAAAAAATCGTGGTGAACCAAGACTTCGTTTTGCACATCCCCGATGCACTCGACTTCGACATAGCGGCACCCCTGCTCTGCGCCGGTATCACCACGTACTCTCCGTTGGCGCGCTGGGATGTGAAGGAAGGTCAAAAGGTTGCCGTCGTAGGCCTGGGCGGCCTGGGGCACATGGGCGTGCAGATCGCTGCCGCGAAGGGCGCGGAGGTCTGAAGCGTCCTGGGTTTAGTTCCTACCTCAG
>NZ_KV818455.1:0-24966 GCF_001814945.1 Corynebacterium sp. HMSC066C02
TGAGGTAGGAACTAAACCCAGGACGCTTCACAAGCTTGGAGCTGAGGTGTAGGGTCGGCGCCACTCAGAGCCGATCCCGCCAGCCATATCCATGACTCACACACTCACCTGCACAGCTCCACAATCCCTCCTTGTAGGACTTTGATTAGGCTTACCTTGTTCATATAAGCTTGCTCACGTTAAGATCATGGACTTTCACGCGTCAAGGAGGGATGCATGGCTATCTCTACCCCGCATGCGCAATCCCCTTCTCAATCACACCTGGGGTCTCGCGCGGACGCTACTGCGGACGCTTCTGCCAGCGCTCCATCAGGTAAAATCCCGCGTCGCCTCGTCGGCCTCGGCGTCCTTTTCCTCCTATTGCTCGCCAGCATCGTTGCCAGCATCGTGTTTGGATCACGGCAGATCCCTTTTGGAGAAGTGTCCGCCGTGTTCCGCGATCTCGGCACGGCGTTCGGCCACGCGGAGGGGCTGAATGTGGATCAGCGCGTGATCGTCGAGCTCCGCATTCCCCGCACCCTGTTGGGCCTAGTCGCCGGTGCTGCCCTTGGCGCCTCCGGTGCATTGATCCAAGGGCACACGCGCAACCCTCTCGCGGACACGGGCATTCTCGGCATCAACTACGGTGCGTCCCTGGCCGTGGTTGCCAGCTTCTCCTTGCTGGGTGTGACGCCCGTGTGGGCTACCAGCATGTGGGCGTTCGGTGGGGCCATCGCTGCTACTGCGTTGGTGTTTAGTTTGGCGTCCATAGGAGGAGGACAGGCCAATCCAATGACGCTGGTCCTCGGCGGCGCGGCTTTGTCCGCGGTCCTCAGCGCCATCATCAGCGGTTTTATCCTCACTGACGATGCCAATCTGGATCGCATGCGCTTCTGGACCGTCGGCTCCATCGCGGGCCGGGATCTCACCGTGTTCTACGGCGTGCTGCCGTTTATCCTGGTGGGCCTCCTGCTGGCGTTCATCACGGCACCGCAGCTAAACCTCCTGAATCTGGGCGATGACATCGCCTCCGGACTGGGCATCAACACCCAGCGCGCCCGCCTGATTGGCATGGCTCTGATCGCACTGCTGGCCGGTGCCGCGACAGCTGCCGCCGGCCCCATCACCTTCATCGGCCTGGTGGTCCCGCACCTCGTGCGCGCCATCACGGGCCCTGATTACCGCTGGATCCTCCCTTACTCTGCCCTGACGGGTGCGGTGATGATGCTGTTCGCAGACGTGGTGGGCCGTCTGATCGCTCGTCCGGGCGAGTTGCAAGTAGGCATCATCCTCGCGTTCGTGGGCGCGCCGTTCTTCATCGCCCTTATTTATCGACGCCGGGTGGTGGCCATTTAATGAGTTCCCTCCTTGCCCGCCCTACCTCTTCCACTATCCCTGGGCGCCCGCCATTCCGCGTGGGCTCATTTTCTGTGGTCTGGCGCCCTCGCGCGTTGACGGTGTCTCTATTGCTGCTCGTGGCGATCGTCTTGCTAGCGGCGGTCTCCATCGGCCTGGGTGACTATCCTGTGTCCCCGGCTCGTGTGCTGGAGGTGCTGTTCACCGGCCAGGGCACCCGCATTGAGCGTCTGGTGGTTTTGGATTGGCGCATGCCTCGTGCGCTGACGGCCATTCTGGTGGGCTGTGCGCTGGGATTATCCGGAGCCCTCACTCAGTCCGTGACTCGCAATGCGCTGGCCAGCCCGGATATCTTGGGCTTCACTACGGGCGCGTCCGCGGCCGCGGTCACCGTCATCACTCTGGGTGGTGGCGCTGGTGGTTTCCTCGGCTGGCTCAGCAGCATCGGCATTCCCTTGGCCGCGGTGCTTGGTGCGGCTGTCACCGCAACGGTGATGTGGGCTCTGGCGTGGAGGAGATCGACTGATTCCTTCCGGCTAGTGCTGTTCGGCATCATCATCTCTGCTCTGTTGACCTCGTATATCAACTTCCTGATGATCCGCACGGAGTTGCGCGATGCCGCGGCCGCGCAGTTCTGGCTTACTGGCTCCCTGAGCACTGCGGACTGGTCCAAGATGTGGCCCATCGCCATTGTTGTGTTGGTGTTTACACCGCTGCTGGCCTGGATTGGTCACCAACTTTTAGCCACCTTGCTGGGCTCGGATACTGCACGGGCTTTGGGACAAAACGTCCAGGGTGTGCAGGTGCTTCTGCTCGCCGCTGCCGTGGCTTTGGCAGCAGTGGCGGTCTCGGCCGCTGGCCCCATCGGGTTCGTCGCCTTCGTGGCCCCACAGGTGGCGCTGCGCTTGTGCAACTGCTCTGCACCACCGCTTCTGGCCTCTGCGCTGACCGGCGCTGCGCTACTCCTGCTGGCAGATATCAGCACCCAAACTCTTCTGCCCGTAGAGCTGCCGGTGGGCATTCTCACCTCGGCAATCGGCGGTGCGTTCCTTATTTATTTGCTGGTCCAACGGAATAGGTCAACCACGGCATGAGAAAAGATCCCACCCTGGAAGTTAGCAGTGCCGCGAACAAAGAAGGACACATGACTCAGAAGCACAGCATGAGCGCACGCGGCCTCGCCGTGGGCTACGGCGACCGGACGGTCATCGAAGGCTTGGACGTGGACTTTCCTCGCGGGCAGATCACCACAATCATCGGCCCCAATGGCTGCGGCAAATCCACGTTGTTGCGAGCCATGTCTCGTCTCCTTCCGGCGAATGAGGGCGAAGTGCTGTTAGACGGCGCCGATATCTCATCCATCAGGCGCAAGGACCTCGCACGGACCATCAGCGTGCTGCCACAAACCCCTACCGCCCCGGAGGGACTCAACGTGGCTGATCTCGTCTCGCGCGGTCGGCACCCACACCAATCGTGGATCCGTCAGTGGTCGTCCACGGACGAAGCCGAGGTGCACAAGGCGCTGGAAATGACTGGCTCGATGGGGCTGGCGGAGCGCACCCTGGATTCTCTGTCCGGAGGGCAGCGGCAGCGTGTGTGGATCTCCATGGTTCTTGCGCAGAACACGGACATCCTGTTCCTGGACGAGCCCACCACCTACCTGGATCTGGCCACGTCGGTAGAGATTTTGGAGCTGGTGCAGCGTCTACGCCGAGAGCTGGATCGGACTGTGGTGATGGTGCTGCACGATCTCAACTTGGCTGTACGCTACAGCGATAATCTCGTGGTGATGAAGGATGGACAGGTCCTCGCCACCGGGCGTCCCAGCGAGGTCATTACCCCAGAGCTACTGCTCGAGGCGTTTGCCCTCAACGCGCTAGTCATCGAGGATCCTGTCACCGGCGGTCCGCTGATCGCCCCCAAGTGACGATCAGGGCTTAGTCCTCCATCAGCTCCTGGGCGGGAGTCTTCTTGGACTTCCGCCAGTTGATCATCGCGGAAATCACCACCGGAGTCACAGACACCAGCACGATGACGATGGCGATCATGTCGATGCGATCCGCAATGCCCGGGATATCCCCCAGCAGCACGCCAATGCCGACCATGCTGACAATCCACAGCACTGCACCCGTGACGTTCCATCCCACGAACTTCTTGTACGGCATCTCCGCGGTACCAGCGGCCACGGGAATGTAGGTACGCACGATCGGGATGAAGCGCCCCAGTACCAGAGCCAACGGCCCGTACTTCAGGAAGAAAGCCTCGGCTTGTTCGAGGTGCTCGGTTATGAGGATCTTGGCGTCGGGCTTAAACAACTTGCGGCCAAAGCGGTGGCCGAGCCAGAAACCTACCTGGTCGCCCAAGAACGCCGCGACGATGGCCACGCCCACCAGAATCGGAACGTTCAAGCCCAGCTGATCGCGCAAGATTGCCGCGGTGACCAGCATGGAATCGCCGGGGAGGAACGGGAAGAGCACGCCGGATTCAATAAAGATAATCAGCGCAATGCCGCCGAGCGCCCAGCCGCCAAAGTTCTGGAGCAGGGTGGTGGCGTCCATGAGGTCGCTTAAGTGCACAGGGAATCCCTTCTAGAAAACAACTGGTCTATTCTTACCCCGGTTTCTGACCGGAATACAGGCAGGCGTGCCCGATTGCGCCTGGTTCATAGATAGTCAGCATGAAACGCAGGCATTGCACAGAAAAACCCGCACCAACTTCAACAAAGAAGTGTGCGGGTTTTCTAAGCCAAGTCGCCGAGAGGCCCGGCGTTCAAACAGAAGCGGGAATTACTCGCCGGAGTTCTGCTTGGACTTGAATGGGAAGCCCAGCTCGCGGAGCAGGGCGCGTCCCTCATCATCGTTGGTCGCAGTGGTGACCACGGTGATGTTCATACCGCGTGGACGGTCAATCTTGTCTACGTCGATTTCGTAGAACATGGACTGCTCGTTCAGGCCGAAGGTGTAGTTACCGTGGCCGTCGAACTGCTGGTCAGACAGGCCGCGGAAGTCACGAATACGTGGCAGCGCGACGGTCAGCAGACGGTCCAGGAACTCCCACTTGCGGTCGCCGCGCAGGGTAACGCGAGCGCCGATGGGCATGCCTTCGCGGAGCTTGAAGTTAGCGATAGCCTTCTTCGCAACGCGGATCTGTGGCTTCTGACCGGTGATCAGGGTGAGATCTTCGATCGCACCATTGATCAGCTTGGAATCGCGAGCAGCGTCGCCGACACCCATGTTGACGACCACCTTGGTGACGCCTGGGATCTGCATGACGTTGTCGTAGTTGAACTCAGAGTTCAGCTTCTCGCGGATTTCTGCACGGTACTCGGACTTGAGGCGTGGAGTGTAGTTTTCGCTCATCGTTAGATGTCCTTCCCGGGTCCGGATGAGTTTTCGGTCTACTGATGCCGCCACCGAATCAGCCCTTTAGTTCTCCGGAGGACTTCGCCGCCACACCCATCGAGGGCCTGAACATACGGGCTGCCGTGGCAGCAATGCCTCCCGAAGTGCGGCCCAACCTGCGGTGGTACACCGTGCGCCACCTCGACAAAGCCCGCGGCTTGCTGGCGTTTGACGTCGCTACGCACGGGGTGTCTGCGGAAGATGTCCACTCCACCTCCGGCCCAGGGCTCTCGTGGTGTTTGTCCGCACAGCCGGGCGACCCTGCTGGCTTGTGGACTTGCCAAGGCCTGTGGCATCGCGAGCACCGCACACAACTACTGGTGGCAGATCCCACCTCCCTGCCTTCCATGCGCGCGATCCTAGAGTACCTCGCCACGCTCTATCCCGAACAGCTCGCTTCCACGCACGTCATCGCGGTCACCAGTACCGATTCCGATTCAGAGCCCCACCTGGAAGATTGGCGCAACCGTCTAAGCAGCCTCACCCGGATCTCCGCACCTTCTGACGGTTATGCGCAGGCCATCGCCGAGCATCTCGCCAACATTGACGTTGAGTCCTCGCGCAATCGACAGCACAAGCCCCACCCAGACGTGGACTATGTGTGGGTCGCCGGGGAGGGGGATTTCTGCAAGGTGGTGCGCTCCCACGCCATCAAGACTTGGCAGCTCAACAAGGACAACATCCTGTGGTGCCCTTATTGGTTCGTCGGCAAGGCTCGCCCCTAGCGTGCATCCGTTATCCCCGTGAGTGCCCGTCCCCTAGCCAGCAACAGCAAAACCGCCCCAGCACGTTCATGCGGGGCGGTTCGGCGGTTGATTCAGACTACTTCGTGGCGTCTGCCAACGGCTGCTCGATCTTGTCCAGCAGGTAGTTCAGGCTCAGCACGGTCTGCCATCCGAAGGCCTTTTCCAGGTCGCCTTCCAGGTAGACACTGTGTCCGTCCTTCACGGCGGGCAGCTTGCCCACGATCGGATCCTCGGTCACAGAAGCCTTGCTCTGCTTCGGAGAGTAAGACAGTTGATCCCACACCAGCACGTCAGAGTTGATCTGGTCTGCGTTTTCCTTGGAGACCTCACCGTAGAACTTGTCCTTGGTGATGCCCGCGTAGGCCGGGTTGATCTTGAATCCCAGCTCGGTGAAGAAGCGGCTACGCGGATCGCCCTCGGCAAAGACAGCCAGGCTCTCGTCGGAGACAGTGGCCACGCCGAGTTCCTTTTCGGCCCATTCTGGGTGGCGGCCCTTGAGCTCTGCGAACTTCTCCTTGACCTGCTCCACCTGGCGCTTTGCCTCTTCAGGCTTGCCCACGGCCTGCCCGATCTCTTCCGTGGTCACGTCCCATGGTTGCTGTAGTTCTTCGTATTCGCCCTTTTGTACGACGACAGGGGCGATCTCAGACAGCTTCTTGTACGTGTCTTCATCGATGTCCGAGTACACAGCCACGATGAGGTCTGGATTGTCCTTGGCGATGGCTTCCGCGTTGACTTCTGTGTCCTTGTCGATCCGAGGAGTGTCGCCCTCGATCTTGTCATTGGACCAGTTGCCCGCAGCCTGACCATCCGGGGTCATTCCGTCCCAGTACTTCACGGAGACAGGAGTAACTCCCAGCGCCAGCAGTGCGTCCTGATCCGTGTAGCCCAAGGAGACCACGCGCTGCGGGGCTTCCTTGATTTCGGTGGAGCCGTAGCGGTGCTCGATGGTGGTGGGGAATGCGCCCTGCTCGGCGTTGACTGCCTGGGAGTCCCCGGAATTTCCGGACTGGTCATCAGTCGAGCAAGCGGTCAGTGCCGCGCCCAAGGTCAGCACAGCAGCGGTGCTAACGAGAATCTTCTTGAGTGTCATTTTTCTCCGTTGTTACTGGTGACGGATTTCCGCGCGAGGCGTGGCCCGTACACAAAAGGGAAAGGTCAAACCTTTGGTTGGATATATCCAGCCCTATGTCCAAAGAATTCGGTGGCGGTCAGTTCCGAGTTGTCGTCGAGACGAACACGATCCAGAACAATCGCCGGCGCCGGCACGTTGGCACGGGGCGATCCACAGACCACCGCGATTCCTCCCTCGTGAGGGATGGTGACTCGGCCGGGGGTTCCGCCGAAGCGGCCCTGCGAGACGTGCGCGGAAAGCACGCGGACGCGCTGGCCTCGGAATTCAAAGTAAGCATTGGGGTACGGGTCGGACTGCGCCCTGACCAGCAAGGCGATATCTTCCGCAGGTTGGGTGAAATCTATGCGAGATTCCTGCTCGCCGCGCTTGTGGAAGTACGTAGCGCGGGTGGGATCTTGAGGTTGCGCAGTGGCGGTGCCTTGGGCGACGTCACTCAATGCGCGTTCCACGAGGGGCTCGATGAGGTCGATGGTCTTGGCCACGAGATCCGTGGTGGTGTCCTGCGGACCCACGGGGATCGCGCGCTGGGCAACGATGGGTCCGCCGTCCAGCACTTCATCCATCTCGTGCACAGTGACGCCCACGTGAGTTTCCCGGTTCAACAGCGCCCACAGGATGGGCGAAAATCCGGCGTACTCGGGCAGGAGACCATCGTGGACATTCAATGCGCCGTGCTTGGCCAGGCTGAAAACCTCGGGAGGAAGCCAGGTTCGCCAATTGTTGGCCACGATGATGTCTGGTGCAGCATCGCGCAACGCCTCAATGACGTCTTGACCCACGCGCTCAGTGACACACACCTGGAGCTCATGTTCGCTGGCGAGCTCCTCAACGGAGTCTGCCCACATTTGCTCATAAGGGTGATCGCTGGCAGGGTGCGTAACTACCAAAACTACTTCATGACCAGCATTGATGACCGCAGACAACGTCCGGTGTCCCCACGACTGATAGCCGAAAACAGCAACTCGCATGCAGGGGATGTTAGCTTAGGTTTACCTATGTAGTCAATGATGAAAGTGGCGCAATTTTCATGCCAGACTCCCCGGACGTGACCACCCTTCACCGAATCTCGGTGCCCGCGGATGCGGAAGCCCTCGTTTTCCCGGACCCCTACCGCTCGAACGTCGAGCTCACCGAATCGATGTCCACCGTCGATGTGCGCATCCCGGCGCACTCAGCAGTGACCTATAGCTTTCAATCCGGCGAGCTGAAATATCCCGATCCACATAACGCACACGGCGCAGGCCCACAGGCGAGCCTATTGAGCGGCGATTCTGTGGACCAGACACTCTGGCCGCCTCGCTCCCCAGAAGTCATCGCGGACTTGCCCGGCGCACGCCTGTCCATCGACCGGAAGGTATTCGGCAGGCGCTGCACCGCGCGCCTCGATGACCGCGGTGCGGATACCACCGTGGTGTTTTTGGATGGCGATGACTGGATCCATCTGCATGACCTCACGGGCGCACTGGACCGGGCAGTCACGGCAGGGCTTATCCCCCAGATCAACCGCGTCTTCCTGCCGGCAGCCAAAGACCGCAGCGAGGAGTACACCTCCCAAACATTCGCCAGCGCACTGGCCACCGAGCTACCGCCGATCATCAACAGCAGCCACATAGTCCTGGCGGGGCAAAGCTTCGGCGGTCTCTCCGCCCTGCGCGCAGCTCTTACGGCTTCCACCGAAACCACGCCTGCAATCAAAGGAGCCATCGCCCAGTCCCCTGCCGTCTGGTGGTCCGCTGACCGTTCTGCAGAGCTCGCGGACACGCTCTCGGACGGGCCCGCAGGAGGCGACATTGCCGCACAGCTCACTGGCCCCTCACTCGAAAATCCTACGGCTCACAGTGGCTCCGGTCTGGCACGCATCGTACTGACGTGCGGTGCAGAAGAGCCGCCCATGCAACGACACGTGGATGCAGTGGCCGATGCCCTGACACGCCGCGGCTTTCCCACCACCAATCACCGCACGCCCGGTGGCCACGACCCTGCGATGTGGCGCCACGGGATCATCCCGGCACTCGCCGAATTGCTGGGCTGAATCTACGAGCGCGCCTCCACAAACTCCGCCACGCGCTCGACTGTCCGCAGACCGTAGAATTCGCGCACGCCAACCTCCACTCCCAGCTCTCCACGCAGCAGTGCGCAGAGCTTGATGACCGCCATGGAGTGCCCACCCATGTCAAAGTAATCAGCATCCACCGGCACGTCCTCGGGCTCAATATCTAGCGATTCGGCAAACAGCTCCGCCGTGATCTCCTCGGTTTCGTTCGCCGGTTCGCGGCCCTTCTCCGTGATCCTTTCTCCCTCACCCAGTGCAGCAAGGTCGGTCTTTCCATTCGACGTCACCGGCAACTCATCCACGATCGACCATCGATCCGGGATCATGTAGCTGGGCAGTTCCTCGCGCAATGCATTACGCACGCCAGTCAGGAAACTCTGCCGCTCCCCCTGGTCCGCATCGCGCAGTTGTGGGGCCACGAGGTGACAGGCCAGGAGTGTGGCGTCGGATATACGAACAGGAACGGTCACGCAGTGGAGGATGCGGGGATCAACGCCGCGGGACACGGCGGCCGAGACGTCGCCGGGATCCACGCGGTGACCACGAATTTTCACCTGATCGTCGCTGCGTCCGAGGTACTCGAACATGCCATCCGCACGCACGCGGACGATGTCTCCCGTGCGATACATCCGCTCACCCGGGGCGCCCCACGGGCAGGCGACCATGGAGCTGGCGGTGCGCGCCGCGAGCCCATGATACTCCTGCGCTAAGCCGCTGCCCGCGAGGTAGAGCTCACCCGGCGCTCCTGTAGGAACGGGGCGCAACCACGGGTCCAAAACGAACGCCGCCGTGCGATCCACCGGCATTCCGATCACGGGCGTGGCGCTCTCATCCGTGCCAGCACCCAGGGCGTTGATGGTGTACTCGGTGGGTCCATAGAGGTTGTATCCGCGCACGTCATCGGCCTTTCGCAAGGTCTCCCACACGCCGTGCGAGACAGCCTCGCCGCCCAAGAGCACCAGCCGCGGGCGATGCGCGCCGGATTCCAGCATCCCCTCCGCGAGCAGCTGCTCGGCAACGGTCGGGGTGACGTTGATGACATCCACCTGATGCGCGCGAATGGCCTCAACCATGGCCGCAGCATCGCGTCGCAAATCCTCGGAGAAGATCCGCACCTCGTGGCCTTCCACCAGCCAAAACAGCTCTTCCCACGACATATCGAAGGCGAAGCTGATGGCATGCGCGATCCGCAACGTCCGCCCATCGGCAGCAGCTGGGGCGAAGATCTTGCGCCGGTGATTGTCCAGCATGTTGTGCAGCCCGCGATGCTTGATCACCACGCCCTTGGGCTTGCCGGTCGATCCGGAGGTGTACATCAGGTAGGCATCGTCCCCGGGCACCGCCGCAGGCGTGTGGGTGGTGGCGTGGGAATCGGCAGTGGTGACGTCGACGCAAGGAAGCGCACCGATCCGCTCCATGCGCTCCCGAGAACTCGAGTCCACCAGCGCGGCTGCGGGCTGGCTGTCCTCCACGAGGACCCGGAGCCGCCCATCGGGGTGCGTCAGATCAAGCGGCGCGTAGCGCACCCCTGCCCACAGGG
Organism: Corynebacterium sp. HMSC066C02; assembly: GCF_001814945.1. NCBI lineage: Bacteria > Bacillati > Actinomycetota > Actinomycetes > Mycobacteriales > Corynebacteriaceae > Corynebacterium > Corynebacterium sp. HMSC066C02. The sequence goes on from NZ_KV818455.1 coordinate 10,211, forward strand.
CTCCCAGCAGAGCCACCACCGAATGCGCGGAGCGCTCCACCGCAATGGCGACAGTATCGCCGCTGGTCACGCCGCAATTCTTGATCTTTTCCGCAATGTCGGAACAGCGAGCAATCAGCTCACCGAACGTCCACTGCTGTGCGTCATCCGCTAGCGCGATGCGATCTGGGAAGCGCTGGGCGGTGTCCTTGAGCTCATCCGCAATGGTGCGGTCAATGCCTTCGGCCTTCTGCCAGGAAGCCATCTGCTCCGTCGTGCTTTGCGGGGAAGAATCCTCCGCTCGGGCTGGCGCCAACTGGGCCAGCTGAGCGAGCGGGACCTCTGGTGTGTCCACAAACGCGGTCAGGACTTCGGTCGCGGCCTTGAGCACGGAATGTGCGAGGGACTCGTCCACCACGTCGTGGCGGAATTCCAGCTTGATGCCCAGCTTCGGCCCCGGAGTGAATACCCAGGTCAGAGGGAAGTGCGTGGAATCTTCCGCGCGCTCCTCCACAACCCCGTGGCGTTCCCGAAGTTCCGCTGCTGCCTGCGGATCGAGGAAGTTCTGCACCACCACCATGGAATCGAACAGCGTGCCTACCCCCAGCTGCCGCTGGATGGCGCCGAGGTCCGCGGAATCGTGGTCCATATCCTCGATGCGCTGGCGATAAACATCCTGGACCAGTTCTTCTATGCTCTGGCCGGGCCGAGCTGTCACTCGCACTGGCACTGTGTTGAGCAGCACTCCCACCACATCAGACATGGCGGGGTCGCTCAAGGCATCGCGGCCACTGACAGACTGACCAAACACCACATCCGAATCCCCTGTGACAGCACCCAAGGCCACGGCCACGGCTGCGTTGACCACGGAGGTCAACGTCACGGCCTGCGCCCGGATCTTTTCCTGCAGTGCGCCGGTCAGCTGCTCGCTGACCTCGGCAAACACCTGGCGAGGCAACTCGCTACCAGCGTGCTCTGAAGAGATATCCGCGGCCTGCGGGGCAACGAGCGTGGGCTGAGACAACGTCTCTAGGCGATGTACCCAATAGTCGCTATCTGCCTTGCTCTTTGCGAGTGTCAACGGACTCGAGCAGGGCGTCAGCAATAGAACAACCGCGAGGAACCAACTCTCCCGCACCCTGCGTGCGGGCCTGGCCGGACCTCAACGTCAGCCTCTCGAGGAAGGTTTGCAGCATCACTGCACGCGACCAACCATCGACCAGAACCAGGTGGTAGGTAAGAAGCAGCGTGTCGCCAGGCTGTCCGTCACTTCGGCCGGTGACGATGGTTGCCTTCGCCAGCGGCACGGATGCGAGATCGATGCCCGCGCTGCGATCAGCGTGCATGATCGCCTCGAGATCCCCTTCGGTGGTCTCGACGGGGAGGTCAATGCCCTGTCCACTCCACGGCAAGTTCTGCACGGGTTGGCCGGAAGCATCGGTGTGGAACTCCGCGCCCATGGCTGGATGCACGGTCACTGTGTCCCGGAAGGCTTCCACCACGGCCTCGGCATCCAGTCTCCGGTCAAACGTCAACGCAGTCTGTGCAACGTAGGCACCCGGTGCTGCCACCTGTGACTGGAACCAGATTCCGCGCTGCAGCACGCTCAGCGGAGCGCGGCGTCCTGAGGATTGCTCGCGGCTGACGTGCTCCTGCAACTCGCGAGCAACCTCGCCGATGGCGCTGCGCAAACGCTCGGCGGAAATCACCGCATTCACCACGGACAGCTCCATGCTTACGGCCCGCTCGCTAGACCACACATCGGCCTCCACCAGGTAATCCGTCCACTGGCAGGCGGCATCGCCCGGCGCGTGGAGGACAGCGCCAGTCTCTCCCCGTCCGAGGTAGTTGACCAGGATCTGTGCCCCATGGGCCAGGGTTCGCTGCCCTTGCGGGTGTGTGTATCGCAGTGCCTGATAAGTGCGGCGGTCCGGGGCTGTGCCGTCCTCGTGGAGCGCGCGCATTTCCGCTGCGGCACGTGCTGCATCCGCTGGATCAGCCAACGGGATTTCCACCGGCGCGATGGTGGTAAACTATCCGAGGGTTCGACCATAGGAATGATCAGCCGGACGTCCGTGGCCTTCTACGTCCACGGCCCAGCTCCGCGCGTCCGTGCCCATTGTTCGAGCCACCGCGACGGTCACCAGTCCTGCCACGAGGTCCTGAACGTCCACACCCATCACGTCGGGTGCAACGCTCTGCAGGACCTGCGCGGTCTGTCCGTCAATGTTCACTTCGAGCGTGCTCACATGATCCGTACTCCACTGGTTCGAGTCCTCGACGGGCCGTGGCAGCGTAGCCAGTTCACTCCAGTGCAGGGCATCCTGAGCTGCTGCGGTGTGAGCATCGTGCAGTTCTTGCAGGCAAAGATCCTTGTAGCTCGCCTGCCCGGAGAGAATCCTGCGCCCTGCGAGCGCATCGCGCAGATCGTCTTCCAGAATCATCCAACTGGCGCTATCGATCACCGCGTGATGAGCAACGGCCTTGACGTACCCATCCACACACCCGAGCACCACGCTACGACCAGCAGCAATATCGATGTGATCGATCAATGCATCCACGTCCAAAGCCCGCACAACCATAGGGCCGTCTCCCTCGGCACCAACAAAGTGCGCGAACGCAGAACTGGTGTCCACGCGCGTACGAAGCATCGGATGTGCCTGCGCTACCTGCTGCAGGGCCTGTTCCAAGTCCTCCACAGCGACTGGCCCCAGATCCAAGCGGCGCGCCTGCACAAAGCGGTCGCTCATGCCTCTTTCCATCTGCCTGCGCAGCATCGCCGGGATGGGGAAAGCCCCCGAGATCTCCTGGTGCCCGTCCTTGGGCAGGGCTTCTTCCTGGCTCTGCCTTGTTTCCTGGATTTTCTGCTGGGTGGCCTGCGGCGTGACCCGCTCGGCAATCTTGCGTGGCGTGCGGCCCAAGAAGAAGTCCCGCGGAGTCACGTTGAGATCAGCGCGCGCCAGCGCGTGAGTAACGCGGATGGCAAGAATACTGTCTCCACCTAAGCGGAAGAAGTCCGAGTCCGGCTCCACCTCGGCGCGGTCCAAGCGAAGTGCATCAGCAATTGCCTGCGAGATCGCCTCCACCAGATCCGAGGTGCCCGAAGCCTCCTGAGCAGCAGGAATCTCACCCAGAAAGTCCAGGATCGCGCGCTCATCCCGCTTGCCATTGATGGTCTGCGGCACCTGCGTACTCACCGCGAATAGCTGCGGAACCATGTAGGCAGGGAGCGCGTCTCGGGCCGCTGCGGCAGCTCGGGAGGTGATCGCCTTTGCGTCGGCACGAGAATCCGTAATCAACAACGCACCTGGCACCTGGCCTTCGGGCAGATCGACGACCACCACGGTGGCCTCCCGCACACCGCTGACCTTCTCCAGCGCGCTCTCGATCTCCCCCAGCTCCACGCGATAACCGCGCAGCTGCACCTGCCTATCGGCGCGGCCCACGTAATCCAGATGACCGTTGTTCAGCACCTTTGCCATGTCATTGCTGCAGTACATCCGCGCGCCGCCGCCAACGAAAGGATCGGCCACGAAGCGGGAGGCCGTGGTAGAAGCAAGCCCCCAATAACCCGCGGTGACCTGCGGCCCGGCAACGTACATCATGCCGGTCTCTCCAGGCTGCACCGGCTGTAATTGCGCGTCCAGAACATAGGTACGCAACCCGTCCATCGGGCGGCCGATCGGGCTGCGGGCCTCCCCTGCATTCTCGGAGCATTCGTGTGCTGTGACGTGCACTGTCGTCTCCGTGATGCCATACATGTTGATAAACCGAACATTCGGATGAGCACTGCAGTAGGCAGCCTCTGCGCGGGCCTCCAAGGCCTCGCCGCCGAAGATCACCGTGCGCACCGCAGAGTCCTGCCCGAGGTGCGGCTCCAACGCGGCAAAGGCGGTTGGGGTCTGGCTCAGCACCGTGATGGCTTCGGCACGCAACACCTCTGCGGCATCCTCGGGCGAGCGCATCAGCGCATACGGCATCACCACGGCACGCCCGCCGGAGCTCAGCGCTGCCCACATCTCCCACACCGAAAAGTCAAAGGCGAAGCTGTGGCTGATCGACCACACGTCCTCCTGCGAAAACTCCACGTGGCTGCGAGCATTGCCCAGCATCGCGGTCACGTTGGCGTGTGTGACGGCCACGCCCTTCGGCCGCCCTGTGGAGCCGGAGGTGTAGATCACGTAGGCGATGTCATTGGCACGGGCCACGCTTGCCGACCGGCCCGCAGGCGGCTTCGCTTCCCCGCTCATCGTCTGTTCACTGACCACGAGGACGGGACAATCTACCAGCTCAGAGACCATTTTTTCCGCGCTGGGAGACACCAGCACGGCATCGGGCTGGCAATCCTCCAGGATCAATTCCACCCGCGCTTGCGGGGACAACGGATCCACGGGAACGTAGGTGCCGGCGGACATCGTGGTCGCCAGAATGGCCGCAACCTGCCACGCATCGCGCTCCATGAGCAGGGCTACTCTCGGGGTGTGGATGGCAACCTTCCGGTCCAGCACAGCGCGTATACGCTGAGCGGCGTCGTCTAGTTCTTCGTAGGTCCAATGCTCCGCAGCACCGTCTTCTCCGATGCTGGTCAGGGCGGGCCGGTCGCGGAAATGTTCGAAGCTGCGTCGCCACAAAGAAGGAAGCGTGTCCACACCAGATACCGCACCCAACGCCTCTGCAACCTCACCCACGGTCGCCACCGCACCGGATTCAGACAGCAAAGAATCCACACTCACCGCGAGCATCTGCGCGATCCTTTCGGCACGTACCTCGGTGATTCGCTGCGGATCGTAGATCAGGCGCAGTGGGTGCTCAGCGGAAGGGTTGACCACGACGGACAGGGGAAAGTGCGGCGCGCCATTGTTGCGCACGTCAGCAACCTGTAGTGGCGAGCCGGGGCAGCCCACGTCCTGTGGAGATAGCGGCACCTCCACCACCATCAACGTATCCAGCAGTTCGCTGGCGTTGGTTCCCAGGTCGCGGGCAATATCAGCCAGGCTGACGTGCTGCACATCGCGGACCTGATTGTTGTGATGGACCATGGCGTGCAGCATGCTGGTCACCGGCAGGGTGGGATCAGATTGCCCCGGCGCGACCACCGGGATGGTGTTGAGCTGCATGCCCACGGCATCGGCCACGCCAGGAACGGGAATGTCGCGGCCGGAAACGGAAGTGGCAAACACCACGTCAGCCCCAGGTTCGCAGCCCACCAAGGTGCGAAGGACCAGCCCCCACGCCGCGTGCACCACATCCGGCAGGCCCACACCCGCTGCCCGAGCACGCTCAGACAAGCCAACAGTCCGCGGATCGTCTACCAGCAACTCCCGGCGCTCGAGCGAACTCGAAGGATTAGGGCACAGCACCGTGGGGCGTACCTCGCGCATTTCCTCGCGCCAGACGGACATATCGGCTTCCGCGTCTCTGCGCGCCACCCATCGCACGCTGCCGGCCATTCCGGCGTCCGGGTCGTAGCGCGGGATCCGGGCATCGTCATCCCGGTAGATCTCCAGGAGATCCCGCAGCATGATGGGCACGGACCATCCGTCGGCGATCAGGTGATGCACCGTCTGGATCACGGCGATGTCCTGGCCACACACCGCACCATCGACACTGGTCGGGAGCACAACGGTCCATCGCATGAGCGGCTCGGGCGCGGCATCACCGGGCGGCTGCAAGGAGATTCCCCGCGAGATGTCGTCAGCGGCAATCTCCTCCGCACGCTGCGCGAGCCAACCCTCCAATCCAGCCTCAGCCAACTCAGCAGGCACCGTCACCTCCCGAAAGTCCACCCGCAGATGCTCGGCAATCCCCGGATCAATCACGGCAACCACATCGCCACCGTCAGTTTCCCAAGGGCGGGTGCTCAGTGCGGGGTGGCGTCGGATCAAATTACGCGCAGCGCGAGCGAATCGCTCCCGGTCAAACGGTTCGCTGCATTCCACCCGCAAGACCTGTTGCTCCACATACGAACTGGCCGATTCCTCGAATAGCGAGTGGAAGTACATGCCGTGCTGCAGCGGGGTCAGCGGCAGCACGTCCTGCAGCTCCGCGGAGCTCTGTGCAGTGATTCGTGCCAGGTCCGCAGAGTTCACGGTTGCGGGGGCAACGTCGCCCACGGACAACACGCCGTGATCGGCAAGCGCTGCCACCTCGCGCAATGCCACATCCCAGTGCGCGACCAATTCGTCGATCCGTTCGGGGGAGATCCTGCCGCGCGCCCAGGAGATCGTGGTGCGCAGGACGTATCCCTCGCCGGTGTCTTCGGCGATCGCGTTGAACTCCAGCTCGCGGACCAACGGCTGGTCCGGGTCGCGTTGCTCGCCGAGTTGGCCGGTGGAACCCGCGGGAGCGAAATCTTGTGCTCCTGCGGATACGCGCCCCAAGTAGTTGAACAGCACCTGTGCCTGCGGAGGGGTCTTCGCGGACTGATGCAACCAGGTGTGGGCCTGGTAAGGAACGCCGTTGCCGGGGATGGCCGCGAGCTGGTCTTTCACTGCATTGAGTGCCAGCGCTAGCGGCGCGATGTGGCCCTCGGTCGCCGCGGAAGCCTCCTGCACTGCCGCCCGGGTGGGGTCGATCAGCATGGGATATAGGCAGGTGAACCAGCCCACGGTGCGTGAGAGGTCCGCTTCCCTGCCCTGTGGCCCGGGTACGAATCGGGTTTCGCGGCCGTGCCCCTCCATCTCCACCAGGGTCCATGTTTGTTTGTTTCGACGCCAACGCGCCAACGCCACGCTCAATGCCGTAAGCAATACGGAATTCGCCCCCGTGCGGAAAGCGTGGGGCACCGCACCCAGTAATTCGTCCGTGATCTGCACTGATGCCTCATGTACCACGCTGCGCTCCTCACGGACTGTGGGCGCTTTCTCGGGACTATCAGCAAGCGCTGGCACCTGCGGGTCCCGCAGAGGTTCATCCGCACTCGGCAATGGAGGCAGGGAACTATTGGCATCCTCCGCGAATTCGCCAGTATCAACGGCCTGTTGCAGCAGCTGCGTCCATCGGCGCAGGGACGTCCGCTCCGGCGCGAGCTGTTCCCCGCGATACGCCGCGGCGAGGTCCTCGCCGATAATGTTCCATGACACGCCATCGACCACCAGGTGATGCACCACCAGGCGCAATCTTCCGGGCACCAGCCCAGCCGCTACCACCACTCCGACTGCCGGATCCAGCAGTTCAGAAAGCGCAGCGATGTCCGTGGTGGGGTGGATCGCCACCGCTTCTTCGCCAGGACCCTCCGGGAGTTCCAGCCGCAAGGGATTCCGCTGCACACGGGCCCGCAGTGCAGGGTGCGCCTGCAGCACGTCAGCCACCATTCGCCCGGCCAGCTGCGCATCCACATCTTCTGGAACTGAAAACTCCACGGACTGAATGAAGCCGTCCACGTGATCAGTAATGGAATCGAACCAGCGCAGAATCGGCAGCGACTGCACCTCACCGGTTGGTTCATCGTCTGGATCCTGCACGAAGGTTCCGCGCTCTTCGGCGCACCGAGCCAGTTGCTGTGGAGTGCGCGCAGAGAAAATATCTCCCACACTCACCTCCACCCCGCGCCGTCCCAGAGCCGAGACCAGGGTGATGGCCCGCAGGCTATCGCCACCGATATCGAAGAAGTCCGTCTCCGCACCCACCGCGCTAACCCCCAATGCTTCAGCCATTGCCTCCGCGAGCAGAGCAACGGTTTCCCCGTCACGTTCAGCATCGGCCGGGGCATCAGTGAGCGAGCTCCAATCAGGTTCCGGCAGTGCCTTCCGATCCACTTTTCCGTTGGCCGTCCGCGGCAACTCATCCATGACGGTGATAATCGCGGGCACCATGTATTCGGGCAGTACCTCGGCACACCAACTACGGATCGCAGCACCCACGAGGCCCGCAGTCACCGTCACGTAGCCCAGCAGTCGCCCCTCCCGAGCAATCACGCTCGCCGCCTCCACATCTGGGTGTCCCACCAGCGCAGATTCCACGTCCTCCAACTCCAGACGCATGCCACGGATTTTCACCTGATTATCGGCCCGCCCCACGAATTCCAGCGAGCCGTCGTTGTGCCGGCGCACCAGGTCTCCCGTGCGGTACATCCGGGTTCCGTCCGACGCAAACACATCCGCAACAAAGCGGCTGGCCGTGAGTCCTGGGGCATTGATATACCCCTTGGCCAGCAGGAATCCGGCCACATAGAGTTCACCAATTTCTTGGTCTGGAACCACCCGCAGGTGCTCATCGAGCACATAGAGCCGACAGTTGGGATTGGCCACACCGATGCTCGTGTTGAGGCGATCCTCGTCGTCACGGTAGATGACGTGGGAGACACCGATGGTAGCTTCCGCTGGCCCGTACCCGTGGTACAGCGGGATGGCCAGCTGCTGGCGAAAGCGACGGAACAGCGCCTGGGTGAGCATCTCTCCGCCACACCAGACATGCCGCAAGCTGTCTAATAGATTCGTGCCTTCGGCCTGTTTGAGCATGACGTCGAGAACACTCGAAACCAGATACGCAAACGTCACGCCCTCGCGATGGATGAGGCGGGCCAAGCGTTGGGGGTCTTGCTCCACGCCCGGCGCGGCCACCACCACGCGGCCCCCGCAAACCAGCGGCAGGAAGATCTCATTGATGGAGATATCAAAGGCCAGCGGTGCCTTGAACAGGGAGGCATCATCGCGGCCGAAGAACAGGATCTGATCGCGCTGCCAGAGCAAGCGCTCCACGATCGCACCGTGGCGGATCATTGCGCCCTTTGGGCGGCCGGTGCTGCCAGAGGTAAAGATGACGTACGCAACGCTGTCCGTGGACGGCGGGGTGAACAGCTCGCGGGTGGCATCGAGGTCGAATAGCGCGTCTTCGGTGAGCGCGCAGTTGTCCGGCGTGAGTACGAAGCTCAGGCTGGCATCGTGGGTGACGGATTCCCGGCGCGCCTGCGGCCACGAGGGGTCTAGCGGGACAAAACTGCCACCGGCGAGCAACGTGGCGACGATACCCACCACCATCTCCGCGCTGCGCGGCAGGGAGATTCCCACACTCTGACCAGCGTCAATACCGTGTTCCCGCAAATTTCGCGCTACAGCAGTTGCATGGGCGACGAGCTGCGCATAGGTCAGTCTGTGCCGGTCATCCACCACTGCGAGCGCATCCGGGGTCTCCTGCGCATGCTGCAGGAGCAGGCTAATCAGGTCCGGGCGATCGCGATCCTGATCCGTGTCATTCCATATGCGCTGCTGGGCGATCCGATCCTGTTCACTGCGGCCATGACCGATGACGGCGCCGCCATCTCGAGAAGCAAGCGTATCGCCAGAGGAAAACGGAGTGTGAGCAGACGATCGGGTGGGCACAAAGAGCCTTTCGGTTGATGGGGAAACAGGGAATCAGACGCGGATGGCGGACGTCGGGCTAGGTGTCAGCCAACCTCAAGCGGAGCACGGCTCGGGAAAATCAGCCTGCGATCAGGTGCGAAGAATCCCGATGTTGCTCGGAGCGGAGATCTTCATCCGCCGGCGCACGATGCGTGCGTTGCTGACCCGTGATGGCCTCCACCAGTTCCCCGGAGCGGGTCGCGATGTTGGAGAGCAACGTGGAACCGAGTCCATGCGTGGCCTCAGTTGCTCCCTGCACGAAGAGTCCTGGCACGCGCTCGCCATTGAGCACGGCGCCGTAATCCCTAGTGACGGTGAATTCTTCACTGCCGTGACTATCAGCGTGAATCCCCGCAAGACCGCGAGATCGGAAGCCCGTGGCGCACACCACCACGTCAAAGTTTTCTGTCACCACGTCTCCGGTTACTCGGTGGCGAATGTCCACGTCGACGCTGCCGTCGGAACAATTACGCGCACCGAGCACCTCCGTGGTCCGGCGAATATCGAGCCGCTGACGCCCGGTGACGCTTTCCCGATACTGACGGTCGTGGAGCTCATCGAGGAGCTCAGATTCCACGCAGGCGTAATTGGTGTACCGGTGGCGGATCAACAGCTCGTTGCGGATCGCATCGGGCGCATGGAAGAAGTCATCAACGGCCTCCGGGTCGAACACCCGATTGGCGAAGGGGCTGTCATCGGCGGGGATGAAGCCGTAGCTGTTCAAGCTGCCCGTGACGGTATCGATATGCGGGCAATCGTGGAAGTACCGGATGGCCTCGGCTGCGGACTGGCCCGCGCCGATCACCAAAGCTCGGCGGATATCCCACCCACTGTTCAGCAGCTTCTTGGTGCGCGGGAGCAAATCGATGTTGTGGAAGATGCGCGAGGTGTCCAAGGAGCTGTCCTCTGCCCACGCAGGCATCTTGGCTTCCAGCCCGCGGGCAACCACCACGTTGCGGCAGCGAATGGACTCCGACTGCTGAGCTCGCTGCCCTTCGGACTCACCGCTTCCTAACTTCCTGCGGACGTGCACCACAAACGAGCTCCGTCTGCGGCCAGTTCCGGAAGCGTCTCGATGGACGTCACGGTGGTGTTGTACTGCGTGTCCACGGTGATGTGATCCGCGATCCATCGGAGGTAATCGGCGAATTCCACGCGTTCCGGGGTGAAGGTTTGGCGGTTAATGAAATCAATCAAGCGGTCGCTGTGATGCAAGTAGTTGATGAAGCTGAAGCGGCTCTGCGGATTGCGCACCGTAACCAGGTCTTTAAGGAAGCTGATCTGCATGTTGGATCCTTCGAGGAGCATGCCTGGGTGCCAGTTGAATTCCGGGCGGGCTTCCACAAAGAGTGCATCGAGTTCTGGAGCTTGCTCTTCGATAGCTACCGCGAGCCCGAGGTTTCCGGGGCCGATGCCGATCCCGACGATGTCGCGGACGGAATTTTCGTGGGTACTGCGCTCTGCGGATGTCTGAGCTTGACGATCGATGATGGTCACTATGACCTCTCTGTAGGATGCGCCAACCAACTTCTTAGGGTAGGCAATGCAAAGGGTAGGCTAACCTATCTTCTATTGCTCAACAACCCCCTAGCGGGAATTGCTCACCCCGCGTCCGCAAACTCCCAGCTAGAGGCTTCACATCAACTACGTCCTCGGCTACCGACTGGAAGGCCCTCCCCACACACAGGACCACCGTGGTACGCCCGCGGCGAATATCTCTCACCGCACGCGCCACTTTCATGCCCGTCATTGAATCCACTGACGAGACCGGATCAACCATCACCAACATCTCCGGCTCAGCCAGTAGCGCTCGTGCCAATCCCAGCCGCTGCCGCTGACCACCGGAAAGATTGCGCGCACCTTCGGTCAGCTCGTGATCCAATACCCCGGCTGAATGAGCCGCCCCCGGCGCCAGTTCATCGAGCCCTAAGGCGTTAAGAATGTCTACTGCATCCTCCGCCCTGCCCTCTCCAGAGCTCCGCAGCACCGCCTGCCCCACTGTGTCCCCAAACAATGCCGGCTTCCGAGGCTCGGCAAGCACAGCGGAACGCACATCGTCTACCGAGATCTCGCAAATATCGCGCCCCCGGATCCACAGTTGTTGAGTTTGTGGCCTAGTCAGGGAGCCAAGCTCCATCGACTCCCCCGCGACCAACGCATCCACCAGAGCATCTGCCCATGCGGCTGAACAGTGCACCACCGTCAGTCGCCCCTCTGCGAACGCCACGGAAGCCTGCTCTGATCCCTCGACCTCGCCGTCTCCTTCGGCCTCACCGTCTCCACCGCGCATGGAAATGGCAGGCGTGCCAATCTGAGCAGATGGCACGCCCTGCCCCTCACGCAGCCGCTGAGCTTCCGCCACGCGCTGCAGCCTCCGAACGGAAGCCCTCGCCAATCCAATGAAGCGCGGCATTCTGCTGCACTGCCGCATCGGCTCCGCGATAAATTGTGACAGCGCCACCACGGTGACCAACTCCCCCAACGTCACATCGCCGGAAATGGTTCGATAGCCCGCGTACAGGCCCACCGCACTCAGCAACAGCACATTGCTGCCCATCGCCACGGCTTCATAACCTCCGCTGACCCACGCGAGCTTCCGAGCATCCGCACACGCCTCTTCAGATTTACGCGCATATCCACGGTAGGCCGGATGCGCGCCAGCCACTCCCGAGATCACCGGCAGCCCCTGCAGAATGTCGGTCATGCGCGCGGTCACTCGCGCGAGCAGAGTTTGTTGCCGCTCCGCGCGGCGTTCAATGATCTGAGACAGCCGGTGCAGGACTATCAACACCACCGCGCTGAGCACCAACACCACCACTCCCAGTGGCAGATCAATCAGCGCCAGAACAATCGTGCAGAAAATGGCTCCCACCAGCGCACTGATCCCCACCGGGACCACTTCGATGATGTCTACCGCCTGCACCACGTCTTCACCCACCACCGTGGGCAATTCCTGGCGAGGCAGACTGTCCGCATCGTCGGAATGCCCACCATGGCTCACCACCTGCGAGGTGATGCCTGCCCGCAATTCACATACGTTCCGAGCCGACGTAGCCTGCAGTATCCGGAACCCTGTCTGCCAGCTCACAGACACCGTCGCCAGCGTAGCGCCTAAGGCTGCGATTCCACCCACCAGGTGCCACACATTCTCGCTAGCGATAAGACTGTGCGCCAACCATCCCAGTAACACCGCAATCATGGCTTCTGCCACGTGGTAGATGCTCAGCAACAAGCCACTCAGAGCCATCGCGCGAGAATTTTTTCTGACCAGCCCGCGCAGCGTCACCACCTTGTTGTCAGACACGCGCCTGCCTCCCCTGCTCATTCCAGGCGGTCCACATATCGGCATATGTTCCGTTTCTTGCTGCCAGCTCCTCGTGCGTACCTGTTTCCACCACGCGCCCGCGCTCCATCACCACCACGCTATCGGCGGAGGTTGCTTGGCTGAGCCGGTGCGCAATCACCATCGCCGTCCGTCCGCGGATCGCCGCGCGGGCAGCGTCCTCCAAGGACATCGAAAAGGCCTCGTGTGATTGCTGTGTTTCCTCGAGGTCACCGTCATCTTCGGCCGTTGATTCGTCAAGAATGACGACGCCAGCCCGAGACAATGCCACCCTGGCCAGCGCCAGACGCTGTGCCGCCACCGCATCTACGTGCAGGCCCCCTTCGCCCAGCATTGTGTCTAAGCCCTGCTTGTCGCCATGGGACAAGGATGTGCACCAATCTTCCGCACCGGTTCGGCGCAGCGCATCCCATATTTCTGCGTCGCTGGCACCTTCGGCTGCCAGCAGGAGATTATCGCGCAAACTCATCGCGAAGACGTAGTTTTCCTGGGAGGCAACGCAAAAGATCGAGCTTCTTTCTTGCGCACTCATTCCCACCACGTCGCACCCCCCAACGGTGATCACACCCGGCTCTGCCATCTCGAGGGTTCCAGAGACAATTTCCGCAACCGTGGACTTGCCAGCTCCCGATCCGCCGACCACGCATACCGTGCACCCCGCAGGGATGTGGAACGCCAAGTCATGCAAGATCTCTGGGCCATCCTCGTACCGATAATTCAGGCCCTTGACCTCTACAGCTGGACTCTGCCGATGCGAGGAGTAGTCATCAATCGGCTGTGGCGTATCCGCACCCGCGCAGCGAATGAGTCCCACGATGCGCCCCAAGGCCGCCCCGCTGCGCTGCAGTTCATCAAAGGTGAACAGAATCGTGCCGATCGGCACGAACTGACGGTGGAACAGAATCAACGCTGCCGAGATCTCGCCCACCGTCACCGCATCTTCGCGGAAGAGCAACCAGCCTACGACAGACAGGGCTGACAACCCCATGAACTCCGCGAAGTTCTCCCGCGCCACCAGCCCGGAAAACACACGAAACGCAGCGATTGATTCGTCCCGCGAAGCCTGCGCGTAGCGCCTGGTGAGACCTTGGCGGCTATCCACCAGCCGATGCGAACGAACCGAACGAATGCCCTCCATAGAACCTTGCAAGGAACCGATGACACCGGCTTCTAATTCGCGTTGGCGTCGATACAAAGGGGCAGAACGAGGAAGATACCATCGCAACCCCAGCGCATAGAACGGAATCCCGCACAGCCCCGCCAACGCGAGGCGCCAATCCAACCCCGCTATTCCAGCGCTGGCCACCACGACCATCACCAGCGCGCTGAGGGTCGATGGAACCGACTTGCGGGCACTGCTCACCAGCGCGGCGACATCCGCACCAACTCGGCCCAGCACCTCTCCCCGGCCCAGGGACTCCACCGTGGTGGAAGGCAGATTCAGCACCGCGGCGACGGCGCGCTCACGCAACTTCGCAACTACCTGGGCAATCGTCACACCCGTCAGCGCCTCCGCAAGGCCAGCGACAACGGCAGTACCAACACACGCCACGGCAGCCCACACAATCACCTTCAGCACGCCAGACTTGCCGTCACCGGCGGCTACCGCATCGATGACGCTGGCCAGCAGATAAATGGGCGCCAGAGAGAGCAAGGCACCGGCGAAAGTGAACAGCACCGCACTAATTGCTGGAGTTGCGGTGCGACGGAGCAGGCGGCCAATCTCCGCAGCGGACTCACCAGGCGAAGCAGTGGGAAGTACGGCACTCACTTAAGCGTGAGACTTTCCTGCCGGTTGCAAGGTGGTCCACTCGCGGTCGATGAACTCCATCGCCTCGTCCCGCGATACCCCGCCGTCTACGCCACGGGAAGGGTCTCCCAGAGCCACGGTCCATCCGTCTGGCACGGCGGCGAACGTAGGCCACAACGAGTACTGTCCCTCGTCGTTGATAAGGGCGAAGAAGCTGCCCTGTTCGTCATCAAACGGGTTGCTAGACAACACGCGCTCCTTGTCTCATGATGCGGAAATAACGGGTTTATGGGCTGCGTTGGCCAAAGTGGTTGAAGCGTCCTGGGTTTAGTTCCGCTTCTTT
>NZ_KV818456.1:0-474 GCF_001814945.1 Corynebacterium sp. HMSC066C02
ATCATCATGGACCACTTCGACCGCCGCCGAGGAGGTTTCTTGTGTGATTTTGGCAGCTAGTTTTGCGTCCACTTCAACTGCCGTTATCGCCCTCCCCAAGTGGGCCATCGGGTGAGTGAGGGCACCGCTTCCTGGTCCGATCTCAATGATGGGGCCGGAGGTTTGTTTCACAAGGTCGATGATGGAGTTGATGATCTTGTGGTTGGTGAGAAAATTTTGGCCATGCTCGTGACGGCCGTGTCCGTATGCAGACATCAGGTGTGCTCCTTGGATTTGAAAGGGAGCCGGGCATGACAAATAGCCGCCCGGCTAAAGGACCGGAGCGGTTTTTAACCTACGGGGTAGGAAACCGCCTTAGCGGTTGGTGCGCAACCGCAAGAAAGCGGTACCTGAAATCAACATGGGTCTAATTATATCCATTTAAATTCGCGGGTGCCTCAGGGACAGTGATGTCTTCCTTGGCGGCGGTCTGGT
>NZ_KV818457.1:0-311 GCF_001814945.1 Corynebacterium sp. HMSC066C02
CCGGATTTAATGTGGCCTTCGGGCAGTGACCAGGCAGCCACTAGGGATAGTGCGGTGGTGTTGATATCGGCGTCAAGGCTGGGCATGGCCCCGACCCAGGTTTTATAGGTGGCTCTCCGGGCTTGAGCACGGGCCATCGCGTGTGGATTATTAGGGTTGGTGGTGGAAAAGAAGAAGGTAGGCGGGCGTGTAGCAGTAGTGGTCATGGTCTCCCCCGAGATCAACATGAGTTAGAAGAAGTGTTCTAACCATGATTCTAGTACCACACGCCCCACATAGCCATAGTTAGCGCTAAATTCATGTCAAGTCGT
>NZ_KV818458.1:0-310 GCF_001814945.1 Corynebacterium sp. HMSC066C02
CAGGAGCATCCGGCTGCTCAACAGTGACGGTTACGTCAACGTTGTCCTTAGAACCATCCGGGTAAGTCACCTCAACCGGAACAGTGATCTTGTCACCAGGCTTAGCGTCCTCAGGAACGGTAACAGTGATCTCACCAGTGTTCGGATCAACCTTCACACCATCCGGAGCATTCTCACCAGGCTTGAAAGTCGTGCCATCAGGAGCAGTAGTCGGGTTACCGTCCTTGTCCTTAAACTCCGGAGCCGGAACAGTTACATCCTCACCAGGCTTACCAGAACCATCCTCATAACCAGGCTCAAAGGTCTCATT
>NZ_KV818459.1:0-56374 GCF_001814945.1 Corynebacterium sp. HMSC066C02
ACGGGAGGAAGGTTGGCCACAGGCGTGGCTAACGCTGACAAACGGTAGGGAACGGGATTGGCTGGGTGAATGGTGGCTGCGGACAGGGATTGGCTGGGTGAACGGTGGCGGCGGACAGGGGGAGGAGGAACTGGAGCACAAGCCCCTCAGGTGAGGGGCTTGATGCGTATGCTCTGGGGACTAGCCGCGGTCGACGGCGCGGTTGCGCAGAGCGCGGGCGAGGCGGTCGCGCTGCTCGGTGACTGCGCGGCGCAAGCCGCCGGCCAAGTCGCGGGAGAGGAACTCGTCGGCGCGGTCGAGGGTCTCCTGGCTGACATCCCAGCGCGGGAACAACCCGGTTACCGTGGTCAGGGCAATCTCGTTGGATTGCGCGGACCAGATCTTTTCCGCCACGTCAAAGAACTCAGCGCTCGGCAGGAGCTCGTCGGAGCCTACGAACGCCAGGCCCGCTAGCTTGGATTCCAAGTCGCGGTTGCCCAGTTCACCGGCGACAATCTCGTCCCACACCGCGCGCTTGTTGTCCTCGGTATTAACCGCAGCCAACGCCTTAAGCGAGGCCTGGTAGCCCGTCGCGGTGTTATCGCGCTTGAGTTCCTCAGCCACCGCCGTCAGGGCGGCGCCGGCGGCTTCGGGCCCGGTGACGTCGGCAAGCGAGCCATCAGCAATGAGCGCGGTGAGCGCCTTCCAGCGCAGGCCCGCATCCGAGGAGGTCTCAAGAAGGTCCTGGAAGAAGGTGCGGGAGGCGTCGTGAAGCTTGATGCCGGCCAGCGCCTGGGTGAAGACGATGGAGCGCTCGGCGTCGTCGGAGCGGGCGCCGGCCAGGAGGGCGTCGGCAAGCTGCGTGTCCTCCTTCGCCCACTCCGGGTCGGCATAGGTGGACTGGGCCAAAGCGGCCTGGGCGAGGATGCGCTCGAGCACGGCGAGCTCAGTCTCCGCCGCCGCACCGCGGGCGACGAGCGCGACGAAATCGCGGGCGCGCATGGTACCTGCACGGGTCATCTCCCACGCGGTGGACCAGCACAGGGTGCGGGCCATGGGGTCCTCGAATTTGTCGACATTCTCCAGCAGGAACTGCAAAGAACCCGCATCCAGATCGATGAGGCAGTAGGTCAGGTCATCGTCGTTGGGAAGGACGAAGGGGACGTCGGAAAGCGCGCGGCCCACAAGCTCCGGAATCTCGGTGGAGGAGCCGTCGATATCCATCTCGATGCGCTCGGTGCGCACCACCTTCTCACCCTGCAAGGCATAGACGCCGACAGCGACGCGGTGCGTGCGCAGGGTATCACCACGCTGGGTGAGGTAGGCCTGCGTGATGATGCCGGACTCGTCCGTACCCAACGCCACGCCCAGCGTGTTTACG
Organism: Corynebacterium sp. HMSC066C02; assembly: GCF_001814945.1. Classification (NCBI taxonomy): domain Bacteria; kingdom Bacillati; phylum Actinomycetota; class Actinomycetes; order Mycobacteriales; family Corynebacteriaceae; genus Corynebacterium; species Corynebacterium sp. HMSC066C02. The sequence goes on from NZ_KV818459.1 coordinate 1,361, forward strand.
CCCGTGGTCTTGAGCCACTGCTGTGCCCAGAAGGACAGGTCACGCCCTGAGGCCTCCTCCAAGTGGCGCAGCAGATCCCCGAAGGTGGCATTCGACCACTGGTGTTCCTGGAAATGGCGGCGCACGCCGGCGAAGAAGTTCTCGCGGCCCACATAGGCCTGCAGCTGCTTGAGCACCGACGCACCCTTGGCGTAGGTAATGCCGTCGAAATTCTGTTCCACGGTCTCAATATCGGAGGCATCCGTGGAAATGGGGTGCGTGGTGGGCAGCTGATCCTGCTGGTAAGCCCAGGCCTTTTCCACATTGGCGAAGGTCACCCACGCGGTGTCGTATTGAGTTTCCTCCGCCTGGGAGATCGCCGCGGACCAGGTAGCGAAGGATTCGTTGAGCCACAAATCATCCCACCACTGCATGGTCACCAAATCACCGAACCACATGTGGGCCAGCTCGTGGAGGATGGTATCCGCGCGGCGTTCGTATTTGTAGTGCGAGGCCTGGGACGTAAAGACGTACTCGTCCCGAATTGTTACGCATCCGGCGTTCTCCATCGCACCGGCGTTAAACTCCGGCACGAAGATTTGGTCATATTTGCCAAAGGGGTAGGCAAAGCCGAAGTTGCGGTGATAGAAATCAAAGCCCTGCTTAGTCTCGGTGAAGAGGCGCTCCGCGTCGAGCGAATCCAGCAGCGAGGGGCGGCAGTAAATCCCCAGCGGCACCTCAACGGTTTGTGCCGGCGAGCCCTCGGGATGCTCCGCCAACGTTCCGGTCCACGTATCCGTCACACCAACGTACGGGCCCGCGCACAGCGCAATCAGGTAGGTCGACAGCGGGTAATCCACCGCAGCGCGCACGGTATTGCCCGAACGCGTGATGGGGGAGTTGGTAATGACCGCCCAGTGCTCTGGGACCTCAAAAGTCAGCGAGTACGTAGCCTTCAAGTCCGGCTGGTCAAAGCAGGCGAAGACACGCTTGGCGTCGGCAGTCTCGAACTGGGTGTAGAGGTAGGCCTCACCATCCACCGGGTCCACGAAGCGGTGCAGACCCTCGCCGGTGCGGGAGTAGCGGATCTTCGCCACGACCTTGAGCTCATACTCCGCCACCTGCAAACCCGAGAGTGGGATGCCGTACGTCGGGTCATAAGCGCTGGTGGGCAACGGCGCACCATTGAGGCGGACCTCGAGAAGCTCGTCACCGCGCAAATCAATGAACGTCGAACCAGCTTCCTTCACCCGGAATTTCACCACCGTGGTGGAGGTGAAGAACTCTTCCCCGGTGAGGTCGAGCGCGACGTCGTAGTGGCTTACCTCCACCATGTCGGAGCGCTGTTGGGCTTCCTCGCGGGTGAGGTTGATCGAGGTCATGTAGGTTACTCCTCTTTCTCGTTACTTTAAGTCTCTGCACCAGCGTAGTCACACGCCTAGGGTGGGGTGCCACAGACTGCACAAGCAAAGGAGATTTATTATGGCTCAACAAGTGACGTTCTGGTTCGACTGCTCGTGCCCCTTCGCGTGGCTGACCTCGCGCTGGATTAAGGAAGTGGAGAAGGTTCGCGATATCGAGGTGACCTTCGAACCGATGTCCCTGTCCGTGCTCAACAAGGGCCGCGACCTGGATCCGGAGTACATGAAGATGATGGAGGCCAACTGGGGCCCTGCCCGCGTAGCGGCCAAGATTGCCGTGGAAGCCCCGGACAAGGTCGATGCCTTCTACACCGCCATGGGCACCCGCATCCACACGGAGGGCCAGGGCGGTAAGAAGGGTTACGGTGCCTACGATGACATCATTAAGCAGGCGCTTGACGACGCCTCCCTCCCCGCCGACTTCGCCTCCGTGGCCAACACCGAAGAGATGGATGACAAGCTCATCGAGTTCCACAACTGCGGCATCTCCGAAGTTGGCGACGAGGTCGGTACCCCAGTGGTGAAGTTCGGCGATACCGCCTTCTTCGGCCCAGTCATCACGCGCGTTCCCACCGGCGAGGAAGCCGGCGAGCTTTTCGACGCCTCCGTGCGCCTCGCCCAGTTCCCCTACTTCTTCGAGCTCAAGCGCTCCCGCACGGAAGCCCCGCAGGTTTAGCGAGTTCGATTCTGCGTCGCTGCGACGACGACGCAGATGAGGACCACCGGGCTAAGCGCGAAGGCGGGCAGCCCGGCAATGTTGATGATTGGGAGGGAGGCTTGCGCTCGAAATTCCTCCCACGCGGCGACTACCCACGTAGCCCATGAAGCGCCTGCGAGGAGTGCAAGCACACCGGCGGTGATCCCAGCTGCACGGTGTGGCTTCTGTGCTATCCACCAAGCGCCCACCCCGAGGTGAGCCACGGTCATCACGATCGCCATGACCAGAGGCCGGAGGAAGCCGCGTTCCGTGAAGAAACCTGCGGCGAACAAACCGGCGCCGATGAGAAAAGCTACGAGGTATAGGGCGGCGACGCGTCTGGTCATGGGTATGCCAACCTCCTCTTGTGCGTGAGTGGCCCCAAGCGTAGCAAGCGCACGCTATTAATGGCAGGGCTCAGCGGGGAGTCGTGCTGCCCGCTAAGATGTGGGCCATGCGCGTTTATTTAGGAGCAGACCACGCAGGGTTCGAGACGAAGAACGTCATCGCTGAACACCTGGAGAAGCAGGGCCACGACGTCATTGACTGCGGTGCCCACGAGTACGACGCCGAGGATGATTACCCGGCATTTTGCATCGAGGCCGCGCTGCGGACCGTCAACGATCCGGGCTCACTCGGCATCGTGTTGGGCGGTTCCGGCAACGGTGAGCAGATTGCCGCGAATAAGGTGAAGGGCGCGCGCTGCGCCCTGGCGTGGTCCCCCGAGACCGCCCGCTTGGCTCGTGAGCACAACAATGCCCAGCTCATCGGCATCGGTGGCCGCATGCACTCCGAGGAGGAGGCACTCGCCATCGTGGATGCCTTCCTTGATCAGGAATGGTCCCGTGCTGAGCGCCACCAGCGTCGCATCGACATTCTTGCCGAGTACGAGCGCACCAACATTCCGCCGGAGCTTCCGGAGGCTTAGTTCATTTCCTTGGGGTGAGTGCCGCCACGGCCCTCTTCCCCAAGGTCAAGATCAGTAATCGCAGCCATCTCGGAATCATCCAGCTCGAAACCGAAGACATCGAAGTTCTGCGCGATGCGCTCCGGGTTTTCGGACTTCGGGAACACGATGACGCCATTTTGTAGGTGCCAGCGGATGATCACCTGAGCGGGGGAAACGCCATATTTCTCGGCGGGCTCGGTGATTTCCGGCTGCTCGAAGAGATCCGTCTTACCCTGACCTAGTGGACCCCAGGCCTCGATGTGCACCTGGTGGGCGCGGAAGGCATCGAGCTCGCGCCAGCGCTGCAGGTAAGGGTGCAGCTCTACCTGGTTGACCACGGGGGTTTCATCAGTCTGGGTTTCCAGCTGGTCCAGGTGCTCTAATTCGAAGTTGGAGACGCCGATGGACTTGGCCTTGCCGGCCTTCTTTAGCTCAATGAGCTGCTTCCATGCGTCGACGTACGTGCCATTGTCCGGGCAGGGCCAGTGGATGAGGTAGAGGTCCACATAGTCCAGTCCTAGCTTTTCCAAAGACTCGTCGAGAGCAGCGGCGGCATCAGTCTGGCGGTCATTCCACAGCTTCGTGGTGATGAACAGTTCCTCGCGTGGGATGCCAGACTTAGCTATCGCGCGGCCCACGCCTTCCTCGTTGCCGTAGATGGCGGCGGTATCGATGTGGCGGTAGCCCACCTTGAGGGCTTCGAGGACCAGCTCCTCGGTTTTATTGGGGTCAACCTTAAAGACGCCGTAGCCGAGCTGGGGGACGGTGTTGCCGTCGTTGAGTTCAATATTCGGTACTGTCATGCGGCCCACTCTACGCAGAGCTTGGTCACCCGCGCAGAAAAGGAAAGTTATGGGCTACGCGAATCACCGGAGTGCTCCGAGTGTGGAGTAGCGCCACAGAATCAAAAACGACTAAAGCCGCACCGGCTAGCTAAAATAGGTGCTCAGTGCAGCTTTTTGGAGGGAATGACGGGAATCGAATTGGAGGGAATGACGGGAATCGAACCCGCGTCTTCAGCTTGGAAGGCTGAGGTATTAGCCACTATACGACATTCCCACAACCGGTAATCTTCAACTTTCAAGGCCTTGACTTTGAAAGTCTCAACGTTGAAAGCCGTTGTATCGGCGTGCGAACTACTTTAGCGCACGTGGGCGCTGAAACGAAAATGGGAACTAGAAAGGGGTAAAAGGCGTTACTTTGGGTAGGTACATAATTACGACAACACACAATTTGACTCTGAGATGAAAGTGGTGCTTTCGTGAGCTCGTTATTGCTCCTCATCCTCGTCGTTGGCGGCGGCGCTTGGTTTCTGTCCTCGCGAAACGGGAAGAAGCAGCAAGAGCTGCGAGAATCCCAACGTTTTGATGATGCGATGGCGGATGCCCGCCGGTGGACCGAGCGTCTCGGTGGTCAGGTGATGAATATCAGCGGCACGGATACCGCCTCCCAGCAGGCTATGGCGGATGCTTCCGAGCGCTTTACCGCCGCTAACTCGGCAATCTCCCAGGCCACCACGGTCAAGCAGGCGCACCTAGCGCGCGAATCTGCATTGGAGGGTCTCTACTATGTTGCGGCGGCCCGTGAAATTATGGGTATGGACCCGGGTCCAGAGCTGCCGCCGTTGGAAGGCCAGCGCCAGGCCGGCAAGGTGACGGAGACCCGCACGGTGGAGGCCAACGGGGAGACCCTGACAGCGTCGCCAAGCGCATCCGCAGAAACCCCCAACTACTACCCGGGTGGTGTCGTAGCAGGGCGCCCGGTCCCGGCCGGCTGGTACTCGCGCCCGTGGTGGGCTGACGCGTTGACCACCGGCGTGTGGATGGTGGGATACTCCATGATGTTCAACGCCATGTTCGCCGGCATGGCGGGAGTGGGCTACTCCGCCGCAGCCGCTGAAAGCGGCGACTGGGGCGGAGACATGGGCGGCGCCGAGGGTATGGACGGCGGCGCCATGGATGGTGCCGGTGACGCCGGGGGAGGCGAGGAGGGCGGCTTTTTCGACGGCCTGTTTGGTGGCGACGGGGGCGATGGCGGAATGTTTGATTTCGACTTCGACTTCTAGCGCTAAAGCTGCCCCTGACGTGGGGAAACAAAGTTTAATTGGGGCCGGTGTTGGGATAGTCAAGCAGCTATCGGTACACTAGCCCCAGTATGAAGCGCAGCTGCGTGCGGAACTTCCGGGCGCAGAGGCTTTCCATACGGGGCGTGGCGCAGCTTGGTAGCGCACCTGCTTTGGGAGCAGGGGGTCGCAGGTTCAAATCCTGTCGCCCCGACGTATGGGGGCCTGGACACTCATCCAGGCCCCCTAATTTCATCTTTGAACGATCACAATCAGGAGAGTTTCTCGTGAAGACCACCGTAGACAAGCTGAGCGATACCCGCGTCAAGCTCACCGTCAACGTTCCGTTTGCTGAGCTGGACAAGGAAATCGATCAGGCCTACGCGGCGATCGCGCAGCAGGTTTCCATCCCGGGTTTCCGTAAGGGCAAGGCTCCGCGCCAGCTTATCGACGCCCGCTTTGGTCGTGGCCCCATCCTCGAGCAGGTCGTCAACGACATGCTGCCGTCCCGCTACGAGCAGGCCGTTGAAGAAAACGATCTCAAGGTTATTGGTCAGCCGGAGATTGACATTGCCAAGCTGGAGGACAACGACTTCGTCGAGTTCACCGCTGAGGTAGACGTTCGTCCCGAGTTTGAGGTGCCGGACTTCTCCAAGATCTCCGTCAAGGTGCCGGCGCTGGAGACTTCCGAAGAGGACGTCGACAAGGCGCTCGAGGATCTGGCTTCCCGCTTTGGTGAGCTTAAGGACACCAAGCGCAAGATGAAGACCGGTGACTTCTGCATCGTGGATATCACCACTGAGGTCGACGGCACCAAGCTGGAGGAGGCATCCCACGAGGGGCTGACCTACCGCATTGGTGACGACAACCTGATTAAGGGTCTCGATACCGCACTGCGCGGCATGAAGACCGATGAGGACAACGAGTTCACCACCACCATCCAGTCCGGTGAGCACGAGGGTGAAGAGGCCACCGTGAAGGTCCACGTCCAGCAATCTAAGGAGCGCAAGCTGCCGGATCTCGACGACGAGTTCGCACAGATGGCCTCCGAGTTCGACACCATCGATGAGCTACGTGAGGACACCAAGTCCCGCGTCGAGGAGACCAAGAAGTCCGAGCAGGCTGCTGCCATCCGCGATGAGGTCCTGAAGGCCGCTCTGGCTGAGGTTTCCTTCGAGCTGCCGTCCTCCATCGTTGATGAGCAGGTTCACGCTCAGCTGCACCAGGTCATGGGTCAGCTGGCTCACGACGAGAAGGCTCTGGCCCAGCTGCTTGAGGCACAGGGCACGACCCGCGAGGAGTTCGACGCTGATGCTCGCAAGTCCGCTGAGGAATCCGTCCGCACCCAGCTCTTCCTCGACGCCCTGGCTGAGATTGAGGAGCCGGAGGTGTCCCAGCAGGAGCTGACCGACCACATCCTGTTCACCGCGCAGTCTTACGGCATGGACCCGAACCAGTTCATCCAGCAGCTGCAGTCCAGCAACCAGCTGGGCAACCTGTTCTCTGACGTTCGCCGTGGCAAGGCCCTGGCAATGGCCATCTGCCGTGCCGAGGTCACCGATGAAGAGGGCAACAAGGTTGACGTTGACCAGTACTTCGGTGAAATCGAAGAAGCGGACGCTGCTGAAGCTTCCGAGGAGAAGTAATCTCCCGCTTGTAACGCGCTGCTGCCACATGTGTGGTGGCGAGCGCGCATGAAACCCCGGATTCAGGTAACTCAAGGATGAGCCTGAATCCGGGGTTTGTGTCATTGTGAACGCCCTCTAGGAGTCTTTGAGTACTTCGTAGAGGGCGCGATGGGTGTTGGCTGGGGATACCGCTAGCCGTTCGTGGCTCTAAAGGCCTCGTCGGTCAACTGCAGGAAGCGCATAACGTAATCCTTGACAAAGTCTGCGGTGCGTTGATTGAGATGTCCGGACTCTTCGAAAAGGGTGGGGGATTGGCCCAGAAATACTTCGGGCTGACCAGGGAGCGGCATATCGAAGTAGGACAGGGCGAGGCGAAGGTTCTTCTGTGAACTGTAGCCGCCCATGCGGCCTACAGAGTGGCTAATGATACCTGCGGGAAGGTTCTTCCACGCCACATCTGAGTTGGGCTTAGAGCCGATGTCCACTGCGTTCTTGAGGCAGGCAGGGATAGTGCGGTTGTTCTCTGGCGTAATGAAGAGGATCCCGCTCGAGTTCTTGATGGTCTCGCGAAAGGTGGTGTACTCAGCCGGAGTGGGCTTGTCCGTGACGGCGGGGTCATCGTAGTCGAAGTCATAGAGCGGCAAGTCACGGATTTCCACGATGTTTGCCTCGTAGTCTTCAGGGATCATCGTGAGCACCTCGTGTGCAATCTTGCGTGCAAATGACTCTCGGCGCAGGCTGCCGACGATAACGCTGATACGTGGGGTGGTCATGGTAAACCTTCTTTCTTAGTTGGGTGTAGGGAGACGTGGTCAAGGGAGAAAAGGCTTGCAGCCAAAGGCCGGTGGTGGGCCGGCAGCGTGGGCGGCGGTGAGGAAGCCATCTACTTTGTCTCCTTCTTCATGGCGGAAGTACAGTTCGATGAGCCCTAGAAGACCCCCGAGGACGGCCTCTCGTGCGGCGGATGTATTCAACAGCCGCATGGCTGCGGGTTGGTTTCCTTCGCGGATGGCTTCAAACAGCGCGATGGTCTCAAGCCAGCTTCCTTGGTCCGGTCGCGGAAAAGGTTTAGAAATCCCAGTCATCATCACTCGTTTCTTCAGCAGTACCAATGACATAGGAGGAACCAGATCCGGAGAAGAAGTCATGGTTCTCATCTGCTCCGGGGGCTAGGGCCGCGAGGATTTCTGGGTTCACTTCCGTTTCTTCGGGCGGGAAATAGTCCGGGTAGCCCAAATTCATGAGTGCCTTATTGGCGTTATAGCGAACGAACACGGCTACATCATCCATGAGTCCCAAAGGCTCATATAGCTCGCCGGAATAGTCCAGCTCTAGTGCATAAAGCTCTTCGAGCAAAGAAATGGTGAAATCATGCATTTCCTTCTGCCGTAGCGGGGTCGTGGATTCCAAACCGCGCTGATACTTGTAGCCCGAGTAGTAGCCGTGCACTGCCTTGTCACGCAGAATGAGGCGAATCATGTCTGCCGTATTTGTCAGGGTGGCGTGGACAGAAAAGTGCAAGGGAAGATAGAAACCCGCGTAGAGAAGCAGCGAGGAAAGCAGCGTCGATGACACCTTGCGTTTGAGTGGATCCGGCCCAAAATAGTGCGCGAGCACTTTCTTGGCGCGTGCCTGGAGAAGGTCGTTATTCACCGCCCAGCGGTATGCTTCATCAATTTCCTTTGTACTGCTCAGGGTAGAAAACACTGAAGAGTAAGAACGGGCATGGACTGACTGCATGAAGGCGATGTTGGTATACACGGCCTCCTCGTGTTCGGTGCGGGCATCTTGAATCTGACAGATTTCTCCCACAGTGGCCTGGACAGTATCCAGGGTGGTGAGTCCCGTGAACACCCGCATGGTGAGGTTGCGTTCCTCGGGCGTCATCTTCTGCCACGCCGGGAGATCATTAGAAAGCGGGACCTTCTCTGGCAACCAAAAATTGGCGGTGAGACGGTTCCACACTTCAAGATCCTTGTCATCGCTCACCCGGTTCCAATTGATGGCGCGGATGCGGGCTGAAGGATCATGCCGGTAGCTCGGCGGAGTAACTGAAATGCTGGTTAGTTCAGCACTGTTTGATGTTGAAGACATAGCTTCCTTCTTTCTGAGTGAATGGTTGTAGACAAGGGGAGGGCCGTGCTCCTACAAAGCACAGGAGACGCAGCCTTCGACCTCGGTTCCTTGGAGCGCGGATTGGCGTAAACGGATGTAGTAGAGGGTCTTGATTCCGGCTTTCCAGGCATAGATTTGTGCCTTGTTGATGTCCCGCGTGGTGGTATCAGCGGTAAAGAACAAGGTCAGGGAAAGTCCTTGGTCCACGTGTTGGGTGGCCATGGCGTAGGTGTCGATGATTTTTTTGTATCCCACGGCGTAGGAGTCATCGAAATACTCCAGGTTGTCGTTGGTCATTTCCGGCGCGGGGTAGTACACGCGCCCCAAGCGGCCTTCCTTGCGTATTTCAATTTTGGAGGCAATCGGGTGGATGGACGCGGTGGAGTCATTGATGTAGGAAATTGATCCAGTGGGTGGAACTGCCTGCAAGTAGGCGTTGTAGATGCCGTCTTGCATCACTTGTTTCTTGAGCCGTAGCCAATCCTCGCGTTGAGGAATCTGCACGCCTGCTTCATGGAAGAGCTGTTTTACGTGTTCAGTGGCTGGCACCCAGTCTTTGTCGATGTATTTGTCAAAGTAGGCGCCAGTGGCATAGGTGGATTCTTCGAAGCCTGTGAATCGTTGACCTTTTTCAACCGCGAGTGCATGGGATGCGCGGAGCGCATGGTAGGTCACCGTGAGGAAATAGATATTTGTAAAGTCCAGTGCCTCGGCGCAGCCATAAGGAATACGCTGTGAAGCAAGGAAGCCGTGGAGATTCATTTGGCCCAGACCAATGGCATGCATGGAGGCATTTCCGTGAGCGATGGAAGGAACAGCTTCGATATTCGTCAGGTCTGAAACCTTCGTGAGGGCACGTACTGCGGTTTCGACGGTCTCCCCAAAGTCCGGTGATTCAAAAGCCTTCGCAATGTTGAGCGAACCTAGATTGCAGGAAATATCCTGGCCGACGGTGGTGTAGTCACCCGAAGCTCCGTAGGTCGATGGCGTGTTGACCTGGAGGATTTCACTACACAGGTTGGACATATTGATATGTCCTTTGAGGGGATTAGCGCGGTTGACCGTATCCTCAAAGAGGATGTAGGGGTATCCGGATTCAAACTGAAGCTCAGCCAGCGTGGTGAAAAACTCGCGGGCCTTAATGGTCGTGTGAGAAATTCGCGGATTGGCAACCAACTCGTCGTAGCACTCGGTGATGGACATGTCAGACATGGCTACGCCGTACTCGCGAGCGATGTCATACGGGCTAAAAAGATGCATATCCTTGTTCTCTTTGGCCAGCCGGAAGGTTATATCTGGAATAACAACCCCCAGCGAAAGAGTCTTGATGCGGACTTTCTCATCGGCATTTTCCCGCTTGGTATCCAGGAAGCGAAGAATATCTGGATGGTGCGCATGCAGGTAGACGGCTCCAGCGCCCTGCCGGGCGCCCAATTGGTTGGCATAGCTGAAGCTATCTTCGAGAATTTTCATGACTGGGACTACGCCGGAAGCCTGGTTCTCAATCTTTTTGATCGGGGCTCCGGATTCGCGCAGATTGCTCAGCAACAAGGCCACTCCACCACCGCGCTTTGATAGTTGCAGTGCAGAGTTCACGCTGCGGCCAATGCTCTCCAGATTGTCTTCGATTCGCAGAAGGAAGCAGGAGACCATTTCGCCGCGCTGGGCTTTGCCTGCGTTGAGAAAAGTAGGGGTGGCGGGCTGGAAGCGTCCGGTCATGATGTCATCCACCAGCTTTTCTGCGAGCTCTTCGTCGCCCTGTGCAAGGTATAAAGCTGTGGTGGCGACACGTTCTTCGTAGCCTTCTAGGAATCGGGAGCCATCAAAGGTTTTCAGTGCATATGAAGTAAAGAACTTAAATGCGCCGAGGAAGGTGCGGAACTGGTGCTTAGCTTGATGTGCTCTGTCGTACATGGCGCACAGAAAGGCGTCATCATAAAGCTCAAGGAAATCCCGCTCGTAGTACTCGTTATCAACCAACCATTCCAAGCGTTGCTTGGTGGAATCGAACTGATGCATGCGGGGAGCGACATGGTGCGTGACATAGTCTTTTGCTGCCTGAATGTCCTTGTCAAACTGGATTTTTCCAAAAGCGTCGAACAAGTTCAGCTGCGCGTTGAGTGCGTGGTAGCTTTTGCGCTTGCCGACACCGCCGGCATTGTCTGCTGAAGCAGTGCGGGGCGTAGCGCCAATAGTCTGTGTGGGGGTGGCATCAAGAGGCCACATTGTGTTGTCCAATCTGTGTGATGCGGATGTGTTCTTCATCTTGTGGGGGATTAATGGGGTGTCATCGTTAGCTGCTTTTGCTGCTCCCAAAACTTTTGAAGGCCCTGCTTTACGGCGGCAATGTCCTTCTGGGTGCCGAGAAGCTCGAAGTGATACAGCTCCGGTACGTGGCACTTGGCGGAAATGATGCGTCCGGCGACGCAGTAAGCACTTCCGAAGTTGGTATTCCCTGAGGTAATAACGCCCCGGATAAAGGAGCGGTTGATTGGGTCATTGAGGAAGTCGATGACCTGTTTGGGGACTGCGCGTTTGAGCGAGCCTCCGCCGTAGGTGGGAACGATGAGTACGTACGGGTGTGAAACCTGGATCATCCCGGTTTTCTTGGGGCGCAGTGGAATGCGCACCGCGGGTCTATCTAAGCGTTCGACGAATCTTTTTGTGTTTTCTGAAACGCTAGAAAAATACACCAAATCTGGTGAGTCTGACATAGCAATCCTGCTCATCCTGGCCTTAGCCATAGGTGGGATAGGTGATATTCGAAAAGACTAACTTCGCAATGTCGTAGTTGCAACTACGGCCTAACGTAGTTTTGAAAAGAGCAGGTGAGAGAAGGATTAATGCAAAGGGGAAGGTCTAACGGCTGTGGTGTGCTACAAACACTGCGTCGGTAGCTGGGCGTCCAAGCACTACCCACTGAGTGCTGCCGGCCACCTGTATTTCGAGAGAATCTGAAAAGGGCGCTCCCTCGCGCGTGCTAAGAACAGCCCCTGTGACAATGCCGCGCTCTTCAAGGAACTTCAGCAGTTGTGGGTCGGAATCAGAAATGCGTTCCACGGTCACTTGCGGTTGCGCACCGCTGTCGGTGAGACGGTGCGCACTGGGGATTGTGATCTGTCCATCAACCGTAGGGATAGGATCGCCGTGCGGATCCCTAGTGGGGTAATTAAGGAACTTATCTACACGTTCTATGAGCATGTCGGACACCGCGTGTTCGAGATTTTCGGCTTCATTATGGACTTCGTCCCACGTGTAGTCCAATGCTTGAACCAAAAAAGACTCAAGCAATCGGTGGCGGCGCACCATGACCAATGCGTACTGCCTGCCAAGTTCGGTTAACTCCACAGAGCCATAGGGCGTGTGTGACACGAGCCCTTGCTTCGACATTTTGCGCACTGCATCGGAAACCGAGGAGAGCTTGAGTCCCAACTGTTTCGCTATAAGTGTGGCGGTAACGGGCTCGGACGACCATTCCTTTAGCCCCCAGATTGCTTTCAAATAGTTCTGGGTACTGGTGGATAGCTCGGAAACAGACATGAGCAAATGTTAACCCAGCTTCCGTATGCGCCTTTGGTGCTGCGCCCCAACGCTCATAGCGAACAGAGGCCAAGTTTGAGAGGAATGCCGGTAAGGTGGGGCCAGTTAAAGCATTCTTCACTTGAAGGAGAACCATTAATGTCTGAGAAGATTTCAATGAACTCGTCGTCTACGGGTATGAATCTGAGCGATAGCGTGTATGAGCGCCTGCTGCGCGAGCGCATTATTTTCCTGGGAACCCAGGTGGATGATGAGATTGCCAACAAACTGTGCGCCCAGATCCTCCTGCTGTCCGCAGAGGACCCCACGCGCGATATTTCGCTTTATATTAATTCGCCGGGTGGCTCGGTCACCGCGGGCATGGCCATCTACGACACGATGAAGTACTCGCCGTGCGATGTGGCTACGTATGGCATGGGCCTGGCCGCTTCGATGGGCCAGTTCCTGCTCTCCGGCGGCACCAAGGGCAAGCGCTACGCCCTGCCGCACGCACGCATCATGATGCACCAGCCTTCCGCTGGTGTGGGTGGTACCGCCGCAGATATCGCCATCCAGGCCGAGCAGTTCGCGCAGACCAAGCGCGAGATGGCTGAGCTCATCGCTGAGCACACCGGCCAGACCTTCGAGCAAATCACCAAGGATTCGGACCGCGACCGCTGGTTCACCGCCCAGCAGGCCAAGGAATACGGCATCGTCGACCACGTCATCGAGTCCGTCAACGGTCCTATCACCAACTAGGGAACAAGGAGCTTTATCACTATGTCTAACCTTCAGATGCCTTCTTCCCGCTACGTTCTGCCGGAGTTCATTGAGCAGAACGCACAGGGATCGAAGACCACCAACCCGTATTCCAAGCTCTTTGAAGAGCGCATCATCTTCCTGGGCACCCAGGTCGATGACACCTCCGCCAACGACATCATGGCGCAGCTGCTGGTCCTCGAGTCCCAGGACCCGGACCGCGATATCACGATGTACATCAACTCCCCGGGTGGCTCGTTTACTGCGCTGATGGCTATCTACGACACCATGCGCTACGTCCGCCCGGACGTGCAGACCGTGTGCCTGGGCCAGGCGGCATCCGCAGCGGCTGTTCTGTTGGCCGCCGGTGCTCCGGGCAAGCGCGCTGCGCTGCCGAACTCTCGTGTGCTGATTCACCAGCCGCGTACGCAGGGCACGCAGGGCCAGGTGTCGGACCTTGAGATCGAGGCCAACGAGATCGAGCGCATGCGCCGCCTCATGGAGGAGACCCTGGCTGAGCACACCGGCCGCACTGCGGAGCAGGTGCGCATCGATACTGACCGCGACAAGATTCTTACCGCGCAGGAAGCCGTTGACTACGGTCTCATCGATACCGTCTTTGATTACCGCAAGCTCAACGCCTAAGTAATCAAGCTTAAAGCCCCGCTGTCTAGTAGATAGCGGGGCTTCGGCCATGCTTAGGCTTCGTAGGGCGGCAGGATGGCCTCGGGGGACTCGGGGAGGATCTGGCCGCCGTCAATGATGATGGTCTGGCCCGTTATGTAGCCTGCCTCGCGGGAGGCGAGGAAGGCCGCGGCGTTGCCGATATCGCGCGGGGAACCTAAGCGGTGCATGGGGACGGAGCGTGCCATTTGGTCGAGGTACTCCTGACCCTGGCCCTCCAAACCCTCGGTGAGGATGTTGCCTGGCAGAACACCATTGATGGTGATGCCATCACGGGCAACTTCCAGTGCCGCGGAGCGCATGAAGCCTTGTTGTGCGGCCTTCGAAGCGCCGTAGTGCGCCCAGCCTGGGTAGCCGGTGTGCGAGCCGGTAATGGAGGTGGTGATGACGATGCGCCCGTAGCCCGCCTCCTTCATATAGGGCAGTGCTTCCTGCACCACGGTGAACGTGCCGTGCGTATTGATAGCGAACATGGCGTCCCATTGCTCGTCGGTCATGTCCTCGAGCGGGCAGTTGGGGAAGACACCGGCGTTGGAACAGACGATATCGATGCGGCCATAGCGCTTGACGACGTCCCGGTACAGGGTGCGGACGGAGTCGCGCGAGGTGACGTCGACAAGCAGGGCGTCCGCCCCGAGTTCTTCGGCAGTCTTCTGCGCGGCCTCGAGGTTGAGGTCAGCGATGACGACGGTCGCGCCGGCTTCGCGTAGAGCGCTGACGATGCCGCGGCCGATTCCGGCGGCGCCGCCGGTGACGATGGCAACGTGGTCCTGAAGATTAAACATGTGCTGCTCCTAAGCGGTTGGGGCTGTGTGCCCCCTCCAGCCTAGGCCGCCACGGTCTGGGGTGCTGTCTGCTTGGTGGTTGCCGTGTAGGCGCGCACACCGATGAGGGAGACTCCGGCCAACACAGCGGTAGCGCCGGCGAGGGTGTAGAGCCCCGTTGGGGTCCAGCCGCTTTCGAGCAGATAGCCCGCCAGGATGGGAGCGAGGGTAGCGCCCACGCGAGCGATGCCGATGGCAGCGCCCGTACCCGTGGTGCGCAGCGCCGAAGGGTAAGCCTCCGGGGTGACGGTGTAAAGGCCGGAGATGCAGGCGTTGAGGGTAAGGCCTACGCCGACTCCGAGGGCAAACATGAGGGAAGGCACGGCGGTGGAGTTAATGAAGCCGACGAGGACGACGGAGGAGATAAGACAGAAGACGATGAGCAGGGGGCGGGCGTCGATGCGCGTGGTGAACAGGCCGAAGAGGATGGCGCCGATAGCACCGCCGAAGGAAAGCATGATGCCGCCGATGATGCCCTGCTGGGCGGTAAGGCCCTCGGCGGTAAGAAGCTTCGGGGTCCACTGCGAGGTGAAGTTGTAGGCAAACATGATGAAGCTGAAGGCCAGCCAGAGCTTGATGGAGGTGCGCAGGAACTGCGGCGAGACGAGGTCCTTGTAGGAGGCCTTGTGGCTGGTGCGCGGGCGGACGCTGACGTCTCCCGTGAGGCCGAGTTTGGCGGTGATGGTGCGCACCGTGTCCATGCGGCCACGGGCGGCGAGGAAGTCTGCGGACTCGGGGACGAAAGCAACCGTGAGGATAAGGGCGACAACTGTGAGTGCTGCGCCAACCCAGAATATGGGCTGCCAGGTATCGAAGGAGGAGGCGACAACGCCGCAGAAGGAGGCACCGAGGCCATAGCCGGAGGCGTAGATGGCGACGGCCAGGCCGCGGAAGCGCAGGTTGGAGTACTCGCTGACGAGCACGGTGACACAGACAAGGACGCCGCCGACGCCAATGCCGGTGATGAGGCGGCACAGCAACAGCAGGCTAAATGTAGGCGCGAGGGCGGTGAGCACGAGGCCGACGAGGTCAATGACGAGCGAGACCGTGATGAGGGTGGTGCGTCCAAGGCGGTCAGCCAACGGGGCGAGGAAGAGCGAGCCAAGGCCGATGCCGATGAGGGCGGAGGACAGGAGCCAGCCAAGGGAAGAATCGGACAGCGCGAACTCTTCGCTGACGGTGCCGGCGCCGAAGGCCATGGCCACCATGTCATAGCCGTCGAGTGCATTGAGGAAGAGGGCAATGGCGATGATGAGCCATTGGCGTGCGCCCATGGGGGAGCGGTCGATGAGTTCGCGGATGTCCATGAAAATCTTTCTGCTGATAGAGCGGTTTCGATGTAAGTTAGTGAACCGCTCTGTCTATGTCCACTAACTGCCGTTTTAAATTCAAGGGCGCGCCGCTGAGTGAGGAATAGCGCTCGAGTCTGAGTGGTTTACTAGAGTGGAACAAACTGCGGTAAAATCGCCCCACCATAACCCCAGAGAAAAGAGTTGAAAGGCCTTCATGGCACGTATGCAAGAAAGCGCTGACCTGCTCAAGTGTTCCTTCTGTGGAAAGAGTCAGAAGCAGGTGAAGAAGCTTATCGCCGGCGGCGGCGTCTACATCTGTGACGAGTGCATCGAGCTCTGCAACGAAATCATCGAGGAGGAGCTCGGCGCGGCTCAGGCCGAGGCGGACGAAGAGAAGGAGATGCGCCTTCCGCGTCCTTCGGAGATTTCGGCTTTTCTGGATAAGTACGTCATTGGCCAGGACCAGGCCAAGCGCGTGTTGTCGGTGGCTGTGTACAACCACTACAAGCGCATCAAGGCTGAGGAGGCCGCGGGCCTGGAGGGCCGCCGGAAGAAGGCGCAGGATGAAGAAGTTGAGATTTCTAAGTCCAACATCCTGATGCTGGGCCCGACGGGATCCGGTAAAACCTACTTGGCGCAGACCTTGGCGCGTTTGTTGGACGTCCCCTTCGCCATCGCGGATGCCACGAGCCTGACCGAGGCTGGCTACGTGGGCGAGGACGTCGAGAACATCCTGCTCAAGCTGCTGCAGGCTGCGGACTTTGATGTGGAGCGCGCGCAGCACGGCATCATCTACGTCGATGAGGTGGACAAGATCTCCCGCAAGTCGGAGAATCCATCGATTACCCGGGATGTGTCCGGTGAGGGCGTCCAGCAGGCGCTGCTGAAGATCCTTGAAGGAACCGTGGCGGCGATCCCGCCGCAGGGTGGGCGCAAGCACCCGAACCAAGAATTCATCCAGTTGGATACGACGAACATCCTTTTCATCGTGGCCGGTGCTTTTGCGGGCTTGGATAAGGTGATTTCGGAGCGCGTGGGCAAGAAGGGCGTGGGCTTTGGCGCCAAGCTGGAAACTAAGGATGAGAAGGAATCAGTCGACTTCTTCTCCCAGGTGCGTCCGGAGGACCTGGTGAAGTTCGGCCTCATCCCCGAGTTCATCGGCCGCCTGCCGGTGGTTGCCACGGTGGATAACCTGGACCGCGAATCGCTAGTTAAGGTGCTCGTGGAGCCGAAGAACTCGCTGGTCAAGCAATACCAGCGCCTGTTCAGCATGGATGGTGCGGAGCTGCACTTCGAGGATGAGGCGCTGGAGGCAATCGCCGAGCTCGCGCTCGAGCGCAAGACCGGTGCCCGCGGCCTGCGTGCCATCATGGAGGAGCTGCTCGTGCCCATCATGTATGACCTCCCAGACCGCGAGGACATTGCCAGCGTCCACATCACGCAGGACTGCGTGACCGACGGCGGCGAGCCGGAGTTCGTGTACTCGGATGAGGCGAAGGAATCTGCCTAAACGGCATCTCTTAAAAGGCATCTTCAAGGCTGAAGATGCCTTTTGTGCTGTCTACATGGCGTTTTCAGGTCTAAAAACGCCTTCTGTCAGATGCCATCTGCCTGTTGGGGCAAAGGAACCAGATGAATGGGACCATGTAGCTGTGGAGTGAAATTGTGACCTGGGCTTGTGCTCAGGCCGGCGCGCAGATGGTTCCTTTACTTTGGTTTCTTTGCTCGCGCGATGCTGGGGAGAGGGCTCTAATCGTAGAGTCCCCGCCGGCGCGTCATTCGTAGAGGCTCGCTGACGCGTCGCCCTCGTCCTCGGTGGAGTAGACATCCAAGGGCGCGGACTCAGCATCGAGCTCGGTTTCGTTCTGGGTGAGGTAGGACTCGAAGCCGATGTCCGGGATGTTCGCCGTAAGGAAAGCCAGCACAGCATCGACCGCCATGCGGTGCAACCCCTCAGTGTTGTTGTGGGTGTACATGTTGATGTCGAGCAGGTTGCTCATCATCGCGTGATTCGTCACCCGGTACATCGAGAGCGCAGAAATCAGCGTGAAAATATCGTTGGCGGAAATTCCCGGGCGGAACGCGCCGGAATCTTGGCCCAGCATGAGCAGCCTGTCGAGGTGGAGGGAGATCTCGGACACGTCGACAAGCGCCTGCGAGGACTCCAGCACACTGTGGGAGGATTCCATCGTTAGCATCCGGATGGCTTCGGGGTTATTCACATGTTGGCGGAACAACCAATCCACCAAGGTGCGCACGCCCTCGACTGGGACAGCAGAATTGATCTCGAGGCTGCCCTCTGGCGGGTTGAGGCGCCGCGCTGCCGCTGCCAAGGCTTGCTGGTAGAGCCCCTTCTTATCCCCGAAGTAGTAGTGGATCATGCGCTTGGACATCCCAGACAGCTTCGATACGGTCTCGAGCTTGGTTTCGGCATAACCATGCTCCGAAAACTCCGATATCGCAACATCGATCACGTGCTCAACAGAGCCGGAGTCGACCGATGAAGTCTCAGTGCTCATGGAAAGTCCCGTCTAGTCGATGGATATGCGTACAGTTGTCCACTATGCCGAAAAAAGACGGCCGTGGAGCTCAAGTACAGAGAACTCGCATCTTTCGGGGGTAAAATCACACCCCACGGGGGCGAAAAACGGGACTAGGGTGGGAAGGTGAATACCCAGCCGAAAGGACTCGCACATGACTGCATCGAAACCCGTCAAGATCACCGTCACCGGCGCCGCCGGAAATATCGCTTACTCCCTGCTGTGGCGCATCGCTGCGGGCGATGTCTATGGCAAGGACACCCCGGTGGAGCTGGCTTTGCTGGAAATCCCGGACGCCGTGGGCGCCGCTGAAGGCGTGGCCATGGAGCTCAATGACTCTGCTTTCCCCCTCCTGCGCGGCATTACCGTCACCGATGATCCGAACGTGGCCTTCAAGGACACCAAGGCTGCTTTCCTCGTCGGTTCCCGCCCGCGCAGCAAGGGCATGGAGCGCGCCGACCTGCTGGAAGCCAACGGTGCCATTTTCACGGTCCAGGGCAAGGCGCTGAACGACGTCGCTGCGCGCGATGTCCGCGTCCTCGTCGTGGGTAACCCGGCCAACACTAACGCTTATATTGCGGCGAACAGCGCACCGGACCTGGACCCGAGCCAGTTCACCGCGCTCATGCGCCTGGACCACAACCGCACCCAGAGCCAAGTCTCCCTCAAGACGGGAGTGCCTACCGCGGAGCTGACCAAAGTTGCCGTGTGGGGCAATCACTCTGCCTCCCAGTTCCCGGACCTGACCTTCTCCAACGCCGAGGTGGATGAGGATTGGTACAAGGAAGAGATGATTCCGAAGGTGGCCAAGCGCGGCGCCGAGATCATCGCCGTACGCGGTAAGTCTTCAGCTGCCTCCGCAGCCTCTGCCGCGGTGGATCACATGCACGATTGGATCCATGGCACCGAGGACTGGCGTACCGCAGCCGTCGTCTCCGATGGCTCCTATGGCGTGGACGAGGGCCTCGTCGCAGGTTTCCCCACCGTCGCCCGCGACGGCAAGTGGGAAATCGTGCAAGGCCTCGAGCTCAACGATTTCCAGAAGGAGCGCATCGAGGCCTCGGTTCAAGAGCTGCGTGAGGAGCGCGAGGCCGTAGCCCACCTGCTCAAGGACTAAGACTCAAGCACTAAGTTATCGATGAGCCGCACCGGCCCCACCTGCGCTGCAACGAGCGCCAGGGCGGGCCGGTGTTGTGCATCAACGGGCTCGAGCGTGGCTGGATCCACCACGGTGAGGTAGTCCACCGTCACGCCGGGGGAGGAAGCAAGCTGGGCTTCAGCCTCCTTGAGGGATGCACCATCCCGCAGTGCGAAGAGCGCCTGGGACAGCGCCACGGCCTGCTCGCGCTCGGCAGGGCTCAAGCGAGCGTTGCGGCTGGACTCGGCCACGCCGTCCGCCGCGCGGACGATGGGCGCGCTGACGATGTCGAGTGGCAGGTCGAGGTCCGCCACCAAGCGCCGAATAATGGCTACCTGCTGGGCATCCTTCTGCCCGAAGTAGGCGCGGTCGGGGCGCACGAGAGTGAATAGCTTGCTCACCACAGTGGCCACGCCGTCGAAGTGGCCGGGGCGCGAAGCGCCTTCCAAGACCGAGCCCATCTCACCCGTGCGCACCCACACCCGCGGGGTGCCACCCGGGTACATCTCCTCCACGGTGGGAGCGAAAACCGCATCCACGCCTAGAGAATCGAGCAGTGCTG
The DNA here is from genome assembly GCF_001814945.1 of Corynebacterium sp. HMSC066C02. Classification (NCBI taxonomy): domain Bacteria; kingdom Bacillati; phylum Actinomycetota; class Actinomycetes; order Mycobacteriales; family Corynebacteriaceae; genus Corynebacterium; species Corynebacterium sp. HMSC066C02. The sequence goes on from NZ_KV818459.1 coordinate 21,530, forward strand.
CATCCGCGTCGAGGTCGCGCGGGTAGGCGCGGTAGTCCTCGCAATCGCCGAGGTCGGTGAATTGGAGGGGATTGACAAAGACCGAGCACACCACGGTGTCATTCTCCTCGCGGGCGCGGCGCACGAGTGAAGCGTGGCCTTCGTGAAGCGCGCCCATCGTGGGCACCAATCCCACGGTGCCGGATGCGGCCGCGCGGAAGGCGCGGAGTTCAGATTTAGTTGTAAGGATCTGCATGGCCCAAACTTTAGTCCTCGAAGGATTCCTCGGCGTTGGGGAAGGAGCGCTCGCCCACATCGGCCACGTAATTCTTCGCACCCTTCAGCAGCGCGCCGCGCAGGTTTGCGTAGCGGCGCACGAAGCGCGGCGCCTTGGGTCCGCCCAGCCCGAAGGCATCGGTCCACACGAGGATCTGGCCGTCGGTCTGTGCGCCGGCGCCAATACCGATGGTGGGGATGGGCAGTTCCTTGGTCACCTCCTCAGCCAACGCAGCTGGGACCATCTCCAGTACCACGGCGAAGGCGCCGGCGTCGGCAAGCGCGCGGGCGTCCGTGTGCAGCTTCTCCGCACCGGCACCGCGGCCCTGGACCACGAAGCCGCCCAAGGCGTGAACCTGTTGGGGCGTGAATCCGATGTGGGCGCAGACGGGGATGCCGGCGGCGACAAGCGCGGCAACAATCGGTGCGCGCTCGGCACCGCCCTCGAGCTTCACGGCCTGCGCGCCGGTTTCCTTCATGACGCGCACGGCAGACTCCAGTGCCTGGGCGGGGCCGGCCTCATAGGAACCGAAGGGCAAGTCCACCACCACGAAGGCGCGGGAGGTAGCTGAAACCACGGCGCGGGCCAGCGGAATCATTTCATCGAGGGTAAGCGAGAGCGTGGTTTCGCGGCCCAGGACCACATTGGCCAGGGAATCGCCGACGAGCAGGAGATCCACCCCGGCTTCATCGAAGATTTCGGCGGTCATGCAGTCATAGCTCGTCAGGCACGCAAAGGCCTGAGAGTTCTCTTTGGCTTGAGCAAAGAAGCGGGTGCGGAGACGGGCGCGGTGGCCAGGATTGTGAGACATGCTCTTACTCTAGACAGGGCGCTAGTGCCAGTTGACGTACAGGGTAGAGTTGGCCAGGTGACTGATCAGAATAAAGAGCAACTCGTTGGCACCAACCGCGCGGACCAGCTTCCCAAGTCCTGGGAGCCGCAGGCAGTAGAGAAAGACCTCTACGAAGGCTGGGTAAACGCCGGTTACTTCACCCCGGACGCGTCCTCGGAGGCCGAGCCCTATTCCATCGTGCTGCCGCCGCCGAACGTCACCGGCCAGCTGCACATGGGCCACGCGTTGGACCACACTCTGATCGATTCCATCATTCGCCGCAAGCGCATGCAGGGCTATGCCACCCTGTGGCTGCCGGGTGCTGACCACGCCGGTATCGCTACCCAGACCAAGGTGGAGGCCCGCCTGCGTGAGCAGGAGGGCAAGAAGCGCTGGGATTATGAGCGCGAAGAATTCATCAACAAGGTCTGGGAGTGGAAGGAAGAGTTCGGCGGCACCATCCAAAACCAGATGCGTGCCATCGGTGACTCGGTGGATTGGTCCCGCGAGCGCTTCACGCTGGATGATGGCCTCTCCCGCGCCGTCCAGACCATCTTCAAGACCCTCTACGACGAGGACCTGATCTACCAGGCCAACCGCCTGGTCAACTGGTCCCCGGTCCTGGAGACCGCCGTCTCCGACATCGAGGTGGTGTACAAGGACGTCGAGGGTGAGCTTGTCTCCATTCGCTATGGCTCGCTGAACGACGATGAACCCCACCTCATTGTGGCCACCACCCGTGTGGAGACGATGCTGGGCGACGTCGCCATTGCCGTCCACCCCGAGGACGAGCGCTACGCCCACCTGGTGGGCCAGGAACTGCCACACCCCTTCCGCGATGACCTGAGCCTGAAGATCATTGCCGATGACTACGTGGACATGGAATTCGGTACTGGTGCAGTGAAGATCACGCCGGCACACGATCCGAATGACTATGCCATGGGCCTGCGCCATGACCTGGACATGCCCACCATCATGGACACCACCGGACACATCGCGAATACCGGCACGAAGTTTGACGGCCTGACCCGCGAAGAGGCCCGCGTAGAGATCCGTGAGGCGCTGCGCGAACAGGGCCGCATTGTCAAGGAGATCCGCCCCTACGTCCACTCCGTGGGCCACTCGGAGCGCTCCGGCGAGCCGATTGAGCCGCGCCTGAGCCTGCAGTGGTTTGTGGCCGTGGAGAAGATGGCGAAGATGTCCGGCGACGCCGTCCGCGAGGGCGATACCACCATCCACCCGAAGTCCCTGGAGCCGCGCTACTTCGAGTGGGTCGATGACATGCACGATTGGTGCATCTCCCGCCAGCTGTGGTGGGGTCACCGCATCCCCATTTGGTACGGGCCAGAGGGCGAGGACGGCCAGCGCGACATCATCTGCCTTGGTCCCGACGAGGAAGCGCCGGAAGGCTACGTCCAGGACCCGGACGTTCTGGACACCTGGTTCTCCTCTGCGCTGTGGCCTTTCTCCACGATGGGCTGGCCGGAAAAGACCGCCGATCTGGAGAAGTTCTTCCCCACGAACGTGCTGGTTACCGCCTATGACATCCTCTTCTTCTGGGTCGCACGCATGATGATGTTCGGCACCTTTGCCGGCGCGCACACCCCGGAGCTGCTCGGCGAAGGCAAGGATGGCCGCCCGCAGGTGCCGTTCACGGATATTTACCTCCATGGTCTCGTGCGCGATGAGCAGGGCCGCAAGATGTCGAAGTCCCTGGGCAACGGCATCGACCCGATGGATTGGGTGCGCGACTATGGTGCGGACGCGCTGCGTTTCACCCTGGCCCGCGGTGCCAACCCGGGCGTGGACCTGCCGCTGGCAGTCGACGCTGCCGCCGCCGGACGTAACTTCGCCACCAAGCTCTTTAACGCCACCAAGTTCGCGCTCATGAACGGCGCGGGCGTGGCGGAGCTGCCGGCACGCGACGCGCTGACCGACGCCGACCGCTGGATCCTCGACCGTTCCGAGGAGGTCCGCGCCAAGGTCGACGCCTACCTGGATGACTACCAGTTCGCCAAGGCCAATGAGCTGCTCTACCACTTCGTGTGGGATGAGCTATGTGACTGGTACCTGGAGATTGCCAAGACCCAGATCCCGCGCGACTTCGATGCGGCGAGCGCCGAGGAGCAGGCCACCGGACGCACGACCCAGATCGTTTTGGGCCGCGTGCTTGACCTGGTTCTGCGTTTGCTGCACCCGACCATGCCTTTCGTCACCGAGGTCCTGTGGAAGGCTCTGACTGGCGGGGAGACCATCGTCACAGCGCAGTGGCCTACCCAGGAGCACACCAACGGTGGCGCGGAGAAGGATGAGGTGGCTGCCCGCCGCATTCAGGATGCCGACAAGCTCATCACCGAGCTGCGCCGCTTCCGCTCCGATCAGGGCGTCAAGCCTTCCCAGAAGGTCCCGGGACGCCTCGACTTCGCCGCGGCTGACCTGCAGGAGCAGGAGGGACTCATCCGCAACCTGGCCAATACCACGGAGCCGGGCGAGGACTTCACCGCGTCTGCTTCCATCGAGGTGCGTCTGTCCCAGGCCACCGTTGAGGTCACCTTGGATACCTCCGGTGCCGTCGACGTCGCCGCTGAGCGCAAGCGCTTGGAGAAGGATCTGGCCAAGGCCCAGAAGGAACTGGACCAGACCGGCAAGAAGCTGGGTAACGAGGCCTTCCTGTCCAAGGCGCCGGAGGCAGTCGTGGAGAAGATCCGCGTGCGTCAGCAAGTGGCCCAGGAGGAGGTCGAGCGCATCACCGCACGTCTGGAGGGACTCAAGTAGTGGCGGAGGAGAAGAACCGCGAGGAATTTGAGGTCGTCGATGCCCTCGCGGAGGGCACCGATGGTGGGCCGGTGGAAATCACCGACTCCGGCCTGACCCTCAACCTCGGTGGCGAGGAGGATTACGAGGAGGCCGCCCCCGAGCAAGCTTCGCCGGAAGAGCTCGCGGAGCTGGCCGAGGTCACCGCGGAGCTCAACGCCCGCGCCCCAGAGACCATCATCGAGCCGAGCCTCGAGCGCATCGAGATGCTCATGGATCTCTTGGGTAACCCGGAGCGTTCCTTCCACGTCATCCAGGTCGCTGGCACCAACGGTAAGTCCTCGACCGCCCGCATGATTGATTCGCTGCTGCGCGCCTTCCACCGCCGTGTTGGCCTGGTGACCAGCCCGCACCTGCAGCTGGTCACCGAGCGCATCGGCATCGACGGCCACCCCATCCACCCGCGCGACTTCGTGCGCATCTGGCGTGAAATCAAGCCCTATGTGGAGATGGTGGATTCCCGCTCCGACATTCCTATGTCCACCTTCGAAGTGCTTGTTGCCATCTCTTACGCAGCCTTTGCCGATGCCCCCATCGACGTCGCCGTCGTCGAGGTCGGCCTCGGCGGCACGTGGGATGCCACCAACGTGGTCAACGCAGAGGTAGCCGTGGTCATGCCGGTAGGCCTCGACCACACGGACTACCTCGGGGATACCATTACGGAGATTGCTGGTGAGAAGGCCGGCATCATCAAGGCCCGCGAGCACGATGCCGAGGACGTGCTCACACCGGCGGAGAACATCGCCATCATCGCCGAGCAGGACCCGGAAGCCATGCGCGTGCTGCTGCAGCGCACCGTCGACGTCGGCGCCGGCGTGGCCCGCGCGGGCTCCGAATTCGCTGCACTGGAATCGCGCATCGCAGTGGGCGGCCAGCAGCTGACCATCCAGGGCCTGGGTGGGATGTACGAAGACATCTTCCTGCCGCTGCACGGCGAGCACCAAGCCAAGAACGCGGCCGTGGCTTTGGCCGCGGTGGAGGCCTTCTTCGGGGCGTCGGCAGGCCACCCGCTCGACATTGCTTCAGTGCGCACCGGCTTTGCCAAGGCCATTTCTCCCGGCCGTCTGGAGCGCGTGCGCACCAGCCCCACGACCTTCCTTGACGCCTGCCACAACCCACACGGCGCTAAGGCTTTGGCTGCAGCCCTCGACCGCGACTTCGACTTCGCGCGCCTCATCGGCGTGGTGTCCATCTTCACGGACAAGGATGCAACCGGCATCCTCACCGCCCTGGAGGCTGTGCTCACGGAGATCGTCATTACTCAGAACACCTCCCCGCGCGCCCGGGATGCCTATGAGCTGGCGGAGCTGGCCCGCGATATCTTCGGCGAAGAGCGCGTGTATGTCGAGCCCGACCTCCCTAGTGCCTATACTCAGGCCGTTGAATTGGCGGAGGATGCCGACGTGCAGTCCGGTTCCGGCATCGTGATTACTGGTTCGGTCGTCACTGCCGGTGACGCCCGCGCACTCTTTGGAAAGGAACCCGCATGAGCCCCCGTAAACCCGTCCCCGAGGAGGAGATTGGTCCGCTTGGCTTGGGCCAGGCACCGGCCAAGGATCCCCTCAAGCAATTCGGCGGCATGGTGGTGGCGAGCTCCCTCACAATGGAGCTGATCACCCTGGTCCTCGCACTGCCGATGCTATACAAGCTTTATGACGGCACCCTGTGGACCCCGTTCAACTATGGCGTGGTCATTGGTTTTATGGTGTTGCTCCTGGCGTCTTTCCCCTTCATGAATAAGCCGTGGATCGTCGGGGTACAGATTGTCCTCCACGTCATCGGTATCGTGCTCGGCTTTATGGTCCACTGGTCTGTGGCGACCATTTTCATCATCTTCGCCCTGCTCTGGGCGCTCGCGGCCTATATGCGCTCGGTGATCGTCGCCCGCATGGAGCGCGGCTACCTCACCACGCAGCACCTGACTGAGAAGTAGGTCGCTGCGGTGTACATCCGTCCGGAGCTGCGCGCGGGAGCGACGGTCATGTCGCTATTCGATCCGACTAATCCGCTCATCCGCCGTGCCGGGCGCATCGTGCCAGCGCTGTGGCCGGCACCTTTAATCCAGGGCGTGCGCACGCGGCGAGTGAAGAACACCGAAATCCACGCGACCATCTATAGCCCGGAGAACCCGCGCGGCGCGGTGCTGTGGATCCACGGGGGCGGTCTGCTCATGGGACATCCGCGCCAGGACGTCAAGCACCTCAAGGAGACCGCCGCAGAGGTTGGAGTCACCGTCGTCGCGCCGCATTACCGCTTCGCCCCGGAGAACCCTTTTCCGGCTGCGCTTGATGACGTCCACGCGGCCCACCACTGGCTCCTCACGCATGCGGAAGAGCTGGGAATCAGCCCGGATCGGATTGTTATCGCCGGCCAAAGCGCCGGGGGAGGGCTGGCTGCCGCGTTGTGCCAGCGCCTCCACGATGAAGGCGGGGTTCAACCAGCGGGGCAGTGGCTATTTTGTCCGATGCTCGATGACCGCACAGCATCCACCGACCGCAACCCCATCTGGGACGTAGATTCCAACGCGCAGGCGTGGCGCTTCTACGTCGATGGCAACCCGGAAGCACCCTATGCCGTGCCCGGCCGCCGCACGGATCTGTCGGGGCTACCGCCGGCGTGGCTCTACGCGGGTAGCAGCGAGCTTTTCTACGGCGAGATTATGGATTACGCCGAGCGCCTGAAAACTGCTGGTGTGCCAACACAGTGCGAGGTTGTAGAAGGCGGCGTGCATGCCTTCGAGTTGTGGGCTCCCCATACCGCGGCGGCAAAGCGCCTGCTCATGCGCTCTCGCGTTTGGCTGCAGTCGACACTCAACGCGCTAGACTAACGGGCATGCTCTTTCTGCTCTACGGTCTTTCCGCACTGCTGTGCATCGCCGCGCTCGTGGCCAAGCTGTATTTCGGTGGCTTCGCGTTCCCGCTCGCACTGCTGATTCCGGCCTTCGTCTTCCTCGTCGTCGGTATGCTCAAGCAGCAGCGCGATGAGCGGCCGGTGGAGTTTGCGGATCTGGAAGAGTGGCACCGCGAGGAGCTAAAAAGCCTGCTGGAGAGCGGTCAATACGGCACGGCCGTGCGCCAAGTGCAGATGTGGTTTCGTGGCACGAGTCATGAGCGCGCGGAAGAAATCGTGCAACACCTCACGTAGCGCTTAGAATTAGCCCCACTGTCAGGACGCGGGAGCACCTGTTCTGTACTATGTGCCCTATGACTGAACGTACACTCATTCTCATCAAGCCGGATGGCGTCAAGAACGGCCACGTGGGCGAGATCATCTCTCGCATCGAGCGCAAGGGCCTGAAGCTCGTCGCCATGGATCTGCGCGTCGCCGACGAGGAGACCGCTAAGAAGCACTACGCCGAGCACGAGGACAAGCCTTTCTTCGGCGAGCTCGTTGACTTCATCACCTCTGCACCGTTGGTTGCTGGCATCGTCGAGGGCGAGTCCGCTATCGCCGCATGGCGTCAGCTGGCCGGTGGCACCCACCCGGTGGAGAAGGCCACCCCGGGCACCATCCGCGGTGACTTCGCTCTGACCGTTGGCGAGAACGTCGTCCACGGTTCCGATTCCCCGGAGTCCGCTGAGCGTGAGATCTCCATCTGGTTCCCGAACCTCTAAAGAAGTTCACCGCGCCTAGCGCGCAATAAAGCCCGAGCAGTTCACAAAGATGAATGAACTGCTCGGGCTTTTGTCATTTCTGGCCCTTAGCCCGAACCCGTCCTGTGTGCTCGAGTGCAGATAATCTGGGCGCGGCTTAGTCGAACGAGAGCAGCGTGCGCAATGCCATAAAGGCGTCTTTGTGCACCTGGTGGGTGACGGTGCGGCCGCGTTGCTGCTTCGATAGCAAGCCGGCCTCCCGCAGGCGCGCTAGGTGGTGGGAGACCGTGGGCTGGCTCAGCGCAGTGAGCTCGGTGAGTTCCGTGACGCTCATGGGTCCACAGCCTTCATCGCACAGGATGGACAAAAGACGCAGGCGTGCTGGGTCTGCCAGCACTTTGAATTGCTGCGAAAAATGCCTCGCCTCGGCGTCGTTGAGCGGGCCCGTGCTTAAGGAGCAACACTCAGTGCCGCGCGCGCTGGTCTCGGGCGTGGAAGAGGAAGCCATGCGATCAGTATAGGGGTTATTCTTGCGCCCTACGTTATATTGACGCATATCAATACGTGCTGTACATTGCATGTTTGTATCGTGCTCTGTTCAACGTTGAAGGAGGGGGAGACATGGCTGTGCCGCAGCGCCCGACGTTGTCTTTTCTTGATCGGTTTCTACCCGTGTGGATCATTCTGGCGATGGCCGCCGGACTGCTCATTGGCCACCTCATTCCCGGGATTGGCCAAGCCTTGGGCGCCGTTGAAGTCGGCGGGATTTCCATCCCGATCGCCATTGGCCTCCTCGTCATGATGTACCCACCCTTGGCCAAGGTTCGCTACGAGAAGACCAAGGAAATTGCCACGGATGGCCGCCTCATGGCAGTATCGCTCGTCCTCAACTGGCTGGTGGGGCCGGCGTTTATGTTTACTCTGGCGTGGCTGTTCTTGGCGGACCAGTCGGAGCTGCGGACCGGCCTCATCATTGTGGGGCTTGCGCGCTGTATTGCCATGGTGCTTGTGTGGTCGGACCTCTCGTGCGCTGACCGCGAGGCAACGGCTGTGCTTGTCGCCCTGAACTCCATCTTCCAGGTCGCTATGTTTGGTGTTCTGGGCTGGTTCTACCTTCGCGTTCTCCCCGGATGGCTGGGCCTGGACACGACGAGCGCTGACTTTTCCTTCTGGGCCATTGTTAAGTCCGTACTTGTCTTCTTGGGCATACCGTTCCTGTTGGGTGCGCTGTCTCGCGTGTGGGGCGAAAAGGTAAAAGGACGGGAATGGTTTGAGAACCGCTTCCTCCCAGCCGTATCGCCCCTGGCCATGATTGGTCTGTTGTACACAATTGTGTTGCTCTTTTCCCTGCAGGGCGAGCACATTGTGGAGCAGCCAGCAACGGTAGTGCGCGTGGCCGTGCCGCTGGTTATCTACTTCGTGGGCATGTTTGTGCTGTCGCTGGGCGTAGCAAAGGCCGTTGGCATGAATTACGCGCAGTCTGCCAGCGTGGCGTTTACTGCAGCAGGAAATAACTTTGAACTAGCCATTGCAGTATCCATCGGCACCTTCGGAGCGATGTCTGCTCAAGCCCTTGCCGGAACGATTGGTCCCCTTGTTGAGATTCCAGTCCTCGTTGGTCTGGTTTATTTCATGCTGTGGATTGGCCCGAAACTCTTCCCGGGAGATGCCACTCTTCCGCGCTAGCGCGTGCGTGCGGCGTCCATGCTGCGCACGCCTGCTTCGGTCAGAGTGATGTTAAAGGTCCGCTCACCACTCCACTTGATGAGACCAGGCAGCTTCACCACGCCGGCCGCTTCGAGTTCACGGAGTTCTTCTTCGAGCCCCTCCTCGTAGCCGATCAGCCGCCCCAGCTCAGAGATGGAGGTGGTATTGCCAGTGACTGCACCGGCGGCGACCAGCCCGCTGAGGACTTCCGGGTGAGTTTCTACTGCGGTGATGCTCGCTTGAGTGACGCCTTCGAGGCTTCCTTGTTCGGTGATGGCCTCGATGCGGCGCTTGCCAACGCGAAAAGAGGTCGTGCCGAAGGCGCGGCCGCCGAAGATGAACGCGGGGATGGAGAAGGCAGTAAGTCCAGCGGCGATAAGGATGGGGTTGGGTGAGATATCGCCGATAATCCCGGTGGACTTAATTCCCTCAGTGATGAGAGGGGAGAAGATAGCAAGCACCGGTAGAAAGTAGGCGAGAAGAGGGTAATCGCCCGCCCGGTACTCTTCTTGCGCAGCTTGAACGAACTTTGGCTTGCTGCGAATGATGCGGATGGCGCCGTAGAGCATCACCATGATGAGCACCGCATAGACAGGGACCGCATAAGGGAAAGGAAAATCGACGACGCGAAGGCCGGAGGCGATGCCCGCCGGTACAGCAACTGTGATGATATCCCGCAGCGCAATCTCGTTGCGGGCGCGCGCCTGCGCCACGGTGCGTGGCGCCTGTTTAGGTAATTTCCGTTCTGCCGGTGTGTTCGTGGGCGCGCTGTCGGACATAGCGGCGATACTAACATGTGAGCCTCGGTCGAGCTCTGTGCCAGAATGGAAGGCGCTGACAACTTAATAAAGACGAAGAGAATTTTTCAAAGACTCACTACCGTGTGGCGGCAACCTGCGCCCGGGGTGAGCAGACGTCAGGAGATTAGCCACTGATGGCATCCAAGAAGAAAACAGAAGAAGCACGTAGTGAATCGACGTTGGCCGCGGCGGTAGCGGGGATCGACCGCGAGGCGCTCGCCCCCAAAACCCGCCTCTATGCCCTGGCTAAGCAGGTGGGCGTGGCCTCCAAGGAGCTGGTGGCTCAGTTCGCACATATGGGAATTAAGAAGTCCGCACAGTCTTCGCTGACACCGGAAGAGGTGGGCCAGCTTATCGACGCCCTCGTACCCGCAACCGAAGCCCCCGAGCAGGCCGCAACCGAGGACAACCAGGTCGCGGCCGAGGACGCCGACCAGCCGGAGGTTTCGGCAGAGGATAAGCCCACGAAGACCGTCAAGAAGAAGCGCGCCAAGCGCGCGGTCAAACGCGTGAGCAAGGCAGGCAAGAAGGCTGAGTCGAAGGAGCAGACACAGACAAAGGAACCCGCACCGGAAGAGTCTGCTGCGCAACCGGACAGCGCGGGGGAGTCCCAGGAAGCCGCGCTGGCGCAGGATGCTGAGCAGGCCGCGCAACCGGAGCAGCTGAGCGAGGAAGAGGAGAAGCTGCGCGAGCGCGTGCGTAAGAACGTTGATAACGAGATTTCGCAGATCGTCGACAAGGTCGATGCTGAAATGCTGCACGAGGCGCTCGCCGAGGCCGGTGAAAGCGACGAGGGGGACGACCTCACCCCACTGATTACCCCGATGGCTGAAGAAGACCCGGACGTGTACGACTTTGCGCCAGTCTTCATGGCGCCGAAGATCACGCCGCTGTCCAAGCGTCAGAAGCCAGAAGAGCACGAGGAGGAATCCGAGGAGGATGCAGCGCCGGTAAGCCAGCCGCGGGGTCGTCGGCGCGGCAGCCGCGGCACCTCCCGTGGCCGCGGGGCAGAAGGCCGTGGGTCCGCCCGTGAGGAAGTCGAGCACATCGAAGAACCGAAGGCGATTAAAGGCTCAACCCGCATCGAGGCACAGCGCCGTCGCCGCGCGGAGCTGCGGGAGAAAGGTCGGGAGCGCCAGCACATTGTCTCCCAAGCGGAGTTCCTGGCGCGCCGCGAATCGGTCGAGCGCACTATGGTGGTGCGCGATAAGCAGCGCACCGACGGCGCGGGCGTCATCACGCAGGTGGGCGTGCTCGAAGACGACCTTTTGGTAGAGCACTTCGTCACGACCGAAACGCACCCATCCCAGATAGGCAATATCTACTTGGGCCGTGTGCAGAATGTCTTGCCTTCGATGGAGGCGGCCTTCGTGGATATCGGACAAGGCCGAAACGGCGTGCTGTATGCGGGCGACATCGACTGGCGTGCCTTGGGGATTGGTGGGCGCAGCCGCAAGGTAGAAAACGCGTTGAAGTCCGGTGATCAGGTGCTGGTCCAGGTGGCCAAGGACCCCATCGGTCATAAGGGCGCACGTTTGACCACCCAGATTTCCCTGGCCGGTCGCTTCCTGGTGTACGTTCCGGGCGGGCGCAGCGCGGGAATCTCCCGCAAGCTGCCGGCACCGGAGCGCAAGCGCCTCAAGGGAATCCTGGAGCGCGTCATCCCGGGAGATGGCGGTGCCATCATCCGCACGGCCGCGGAAAACGTGTCGGAGGAGGACATCGCTTCCGACGTCAACCGCCTGCACTCGCTGTGGGAGGACATCAGCGCCCGCGCCGCACACGAAAAGGCAACGAAGGGCGCCAAGCCCGTCACCCTGTATGAAGAGCCAGATCTGCTCATCAAGGTGGTGCGTGACCTCTTCAATGAAGACTTCAGTACCTTGGTGGTGGACGGTAAGCGTTCCTACAACACGGTCAGCGCCTACGTGGACTCGATGGCACACGACCTGGCCGATCGCGTCGTGCGCTATGACGCGCGCGAGCACGATGGCGAGGATGCTTTTAACGCCTACCGCATCGATGAGCAGCTGCAGAAGGCTCTGGGCCGCAAGGTGTGGCTGCCCTCGGGCGGCACGCTCGTCATCGATCGCACGGAGGCCATGACGGTCATTGACGTCAACACGGGCAAGTTCACCGGCTCCGGCGGCAACCTCGAGGAGACGGTGACGCGCAATAACCTTGAAGCAGCCGAGGAGATCGTGCGCCAGATGCGCCTGCGCGATATCGGCGGAATGATCGTCGTGGACTTCATCGATATGGTCCTGCCGGAAAACCAAGACCTCGTGCTGCGCCGACTCAAGGAAGCATTGGGCCGCGACCGCACCCGCCACCAGGTTTCCGAGGTCACCTCACTGGGCCTAGTACAGATGACGCGCAAGCGCGTGGGAACCGGCCTCATCGAGACCTTCTCCACCGAGTGCGAGGCCTGCCATGGCCGCGGAATTATCATCCACGACTACCCGGTTGATGAGGACACTGAGGAAGAAAACTCGAAGCCGCAGCGCCGGACTCGTAAGGAGCGTCGCGCACCGCAGCGCGATCCGAAGAAGCACCCGGCAGCCGTCCGCATGCACCGCCATGACGAAGACGCACCATCTGAGCACGAGGTTTCCCAAACTGATAGCGAAGAAGCGGCGCGCGACGAGGAATCCTCACTCGAAGAGCTCGTGGCTAGCGTGGTCGTTGTCGATGAGGATGACACGGATACGCCAGATAGTGCCTCCATTGGCTATGCCGTAGCGGAAAACCTGGAAGCGAAGCGTTCGAAGCCGAAGTCAAAGCAGAAGCGCTCGCGCAAGTCGCGCCGGGCAACGCGTACTTTCCGGGAGCCGCAGCGTGCGGATACGAGCGAAGACTCGGCTTCTAAGCAGGAAGCGCAGAACAAGCAGGCCGAAGCGGAAGAATCTTCCGCCCAGTGCTCGGAGCAGACCTACGAGGAGGCCGTCGCCGCCTTCGAGAACTCGCCGCGCCGCAAGCGCCGCACGCGCGGAAATTCCCGCTCGGATATTCGCCCGAAGCGCGAAGACTTCGTGCAGGAGGAGACGCCGGCCAAGGAAGCCCAGCTGGCTACCCCCAAGAAGCAGGATAAGGCTGAGCGAAAGAACGCGGAGTCGGGCGAGACAACGGGCGTGCGCTCCACCCGTGGTCGCGGTCGTCGTCGGGTGGTGCGCAAGATGTCGCAGCGTCAGCCCACCCCGGCATCGAATGAACGCGGACAGGGAAGCGACGCTAAGGAGCGCGAGGCCTCCGTACGGACTACGGCGTCGACAAGAAGCAGGGGCGGGCGCGGGAGGCGTCGTGTAACACGGCGCAGGTCGCGCTAGAAAAGGCGTTTTGCCTTTTCGCCCCCTCACGGGGTAGTCTTTGACAGTCGCTGTTTAGACCATGAATGCGCTGGATGGGACGAACGCGGTTTTCGCGCGTCTCTCGCGGCTTATGATCTGAACGCAATTGTCCAATGTCCATTCGCTAGCGGCGCCACCCAGCTGCTAGCGAGCCGAGTTTAGATAAGGGGTAGCCCTCTATGTACGCGATCGTCAAGACCGGCGGAAAGCAGTACAAGGTTGCTGAAGGTGACCTCGTCAAGGTCGAGAAGATCGAGGGTGAGCCGGGTTCCTCCGTTGCTCTCACCCCGGTTCTGCTCGTCGATGGCGCAACCGTCAAGTCGAAGGCTGCAGACCTGGAGAAGGTCTCCGTCTCCGCTGAAATTGTCGAGCAGGGCAAGGGCCCGAAGATCGACATCCTCAAGTACAAGAACAAGACTGGTTACAAGCGTCGCATTGGTCACCGTCAGCCGGTGACCACGCTGAAGATTACCGGTATCAAGTAAGCCTTAACCGGCTGTAATTCATCCCTGAAGGAGGGAAACCACATGGCAACTAAGAAGGGTGCTTCCAGCTCCAGCAACGGTCGCGATTCCGAGTCCAAGCGTCTCGGTGTCAAGCGCTTCGGTGGTCAGCAGGTTAAGGCCGGCGAGATCATCGTGCGTCAGCGCGGCACCAAGTTCCACCCGGGTGAGAACGTTGGTCGCGGCGGCGACGATACCCTGTTCGCTCTCGCTGCAGGCTCTGTTGAGTTCGGTGTCAAGCGTGGCCGTCGTCTGGTCAACATTGTTCCGGCTGAAGAGGCTGCTGCAGAAGCAACTGCCTAAGAGCTTAATGGCTTAATCCCGAGCATCCGCTCGGGATTTTGTCGTTTTCACGCCAGCTGGTGCGGCCTAGCTGCGCGGAGGAAACTGAGAGGACACTAGCGTCGGGTTCACGCCGGTGGCCAACTAGGACGGCATGCAAGGAACCGTTAGACTAGCGGGCATGGCACGATTCATTGACCGAGTGGTCTTGCACCTACAGGCAGGCGACGGCGGACACGGCTGCGCCTCCGTCCACCGCGAAAAGTTCAAGCCGCTCGGCGGGCCCGATGGCGGCAACGGCGGCCACGGCGGAGACATCCTGCTGGAGGTCTCAACCCAAATCCACACACTGATGGACTTCCACTACCGCCCGCACATCAAGTCTGAGCGCGGCGGCAATGGTGCTGGCGATATGCGCAACGGTGCGCGCGGCAAGGATCTCATTCTCGAGGTACCGGCGGGCACCGTAGTTTACGCCGAGGACGGGGAGATGCTCGCGGACCTCACGGTCCCGGGAACCCGCTTCGTGGCCGCGGAGGGGGGATTCGGCGGACTCGGCAACGCCGCACTGGCCTCCGCAGCCCGCAAGGCTCCGGGCTTTGCGCTGCAGGGAGAACCGGGCGAGGCGCGCGATCTCATTCTGGAGCTGAAGTCCATGGCAGACGTCGGCCTCGTCGGATTCCCTTCCGCAGGCAAGTCATCGCTCATTTCGGTCCTTTCGGCCGCCAAGCCGAAGATCGGTGATTATCCTTTCACCACCCTCCAGCCCAACCTCGGCGTGGTGGATATGGGCCATGAGTCCTTCACCATGGCGGATGTTCCGGGCCTAATCCCCGGGGCCGCCGAGGGTAAAGGTTTGGGCCTCGACTTCTTGCGTCATATCGAGCGCACCGCGGTGCTCGCACACGTCGTGGACACCGCCTCCATTGAGCCGGGCCGCGATCCGCTCTCGGATATCGAGGCCCTCGAAACCGAGCTGGCCAAGTACCAAGAGCTGCTGGAGCAGGACACTGGCCTGGGTGATCTGCGCGAGCGCCCGCGCGTCATCATCCTCAACAAGGCTGACGTTCCTGAGGCCGAAGAGCTAGCTGAATTTGTCAAGGGCGACCTCGAGGAAAAGTACGGCTGGCCGGTCTTCATCATTTCCGCAGTCGCCCGGAAGGGGCTTGACCCACTCAAGTACAAGCTCATGGAGATGGTCAACGAGCACCGCAAGGCCCAGCCCAAGGTCGCTGCGGACAAGAACCACACCATCATTCAGCCCAAGTCCGTAGGCAAGAAAAAGAAGGGCCGGTTCGCCGACTTCACCGTCACCCCGGACCCCGAGGTGGAGGGCGGCTTCATCGTTGAGGGCGAGAAGATCGACCGCTGGATTCGCCAGACCGACTTCGAAAACGACGAGGCCGTGGGCTACCTCGCGGACCGCCTGGCCAAGGCTGGTGTTGAAGACGAGCTGCACCGCCAAGGCGCGCAGGAAGGCTGCCCGGTGACCATCGGGGATATCACCTTTGAGTACGAGCCCATGGCCGGTGGCCGTGCTACCGATGCTGGCCGCGGACAGGATGGCCGCCTCATGAGCA
Organism: Corynebacterium sp. HMSC066C02; assembly: GCF_001814945.1. Classification (NCBI taxonomy): domain Bacteria; kingdom Bacillati; phylum Actinomycetota; class Actinomycetes; order Mycobacteriales; family Corynebacteriaceae; genus Corynebacterium; species Corynebacterium sp. HMSC066C02. The sequence goes on from NZ_KV818459.1 coordinate 37,244, forward strand.
CCGAGCGTGTCTCCGCTGCCGAGCGCAAGCGCGCCTCCCAGGCGCGCCGTGGTCTCGTCGACGAGTTTGACTATGGCACCGATGGTGAGGTCACGCGCGAGTCCGCAAACCGCGATCGCTGGCAAGGCTAGCCCGGTATACTGAGCCGGTATGTCATCCGAAAACGACAACCAGCTCGACTATCCGCTTCCCCTCGAACCCTTCGAGGGACCAACCCCGGATATGGATTATCCGGAGACGACTACGCTGTCGGAAAAATCCAGCGGTTTCTCCTCACCCCTGCGTGAGGAGATCTCCAAAGCTAAGCGCATCGTCATCAAGATCGGCTCCTCGTCGCTCACCCGCGATGACTTTGTGACCTCCACCGAGAAGATCGACAAGATCGTCGATGCCGTCTGCGCCCGCATGAATGTCTCGGACATCATCATCGTCTCCTCCGGTGCGGTGGCCGCGGGCATGGGCCCGTTGGGTTTGACCACCCGCCCCACCGATTTGGCCACTAAGCAGGCTGCTGCCGCGGTGGGCCAGGTCCACCTCGCCTACGAGTGGGGCGTGTCCTTTGCCCGCTATAACCGCACCATCGGGCAGGTGCTGTTGACCGCGTCGGACGTCGGCAAGCGCGATCGCGCCCGCAACGCTCAGCGCACCATTGATCGCTTGCGTCAGTTGCGCACGGTGCCGATCGTTAATGAGAATGACACCGTCGCGACGTCCGAGATGCATTTCGGCGATAACGACCGCCTGTCCGCGCTTGTGGCCAATTTGGTTGGCGCGGATGCCCTCTTCCTCTTCTCCGACGTGGACGGTCTCTACGACAAGAACCCCGCGGAGCCCGATGCCAAGTTCGTGGAGGAGGTGCGCACCGGTAAGGACCTCAAGGCGGTTGTTGCTGGCGACGGCGGCAAGGTGGGCACCGGCGGCATGGCCACGAAGGTCTCTGCTGCTCGCCTGGCCACGCGCGGCGGCATCCCTGTGCTGTTGACCTCGGCGGACAATATTGGGCAGGCGCTTGACGACGCCTCCGTAGGCACCGTCTTCCACACCCGCGAGGAGCGCCGCCTGTCCGCGTGGAAGTTCTGGGCACTCTACTGCGCGGATACCGGCGGCTCCCTGCGCCTCGACGAGGGCGCCATGGAGGCCGTGGTTCGCGGCGGAAACTCCCTGTTGGCCGTGGGCATCACGGATATCAAGGGTGAGTTCAGCGCCGGCGAGATCGTGGACATTATGGGCCCCAAGGGCCAGATTATTGGCCGCGGTGAGGTGGGCTATGACTCCGTCACGCTGCGCAACCTGCTGGGCAAGCACACCGAGGAGCTGCCGGAGGATATGCGCCGCCCCGTTGTCCACGCCGATTACCTGTCCAACTTCGCGTCCCGAATTTAATGCGTTATTTCATGGGGCCCGATGTGTGGGCAGCAACCGTGGCAGATATCGATGCTGCCGGGCACGAGCGCGTTGAGAGTTTGGAGCAGGCGGAGGTCTTTGTGAACACCGCCTCGGATCCAGCGCAGACCCCGGAGATTCCGGAGAATATCCAGTGGGTGCAATACTGCTTCACCGGGGTCAACCGCCATATCGATGCCGGGCTCATCCGGCGCGATGGCCTGCCGTGGTGCAATTCCGCCGGCGCTTTTGCCAAGCCCGTGGCGGAATCCGCGCTGGGGTTGATGCTCTCCCAAGCGCACCACCACAAGGCTTTCGCCCTGGCAAAGTCGTGGTCGGTGGCGCGCGAGCTTGATGAATCCCAAGCCTGGCTCTATGACCAACAGGGGCCAACACGCGTGCTCATCGTGGGTGCGGGAGGAATCGGCACGCAGCTCATGGCCTACCTTGCGCCCTTTGGCGCGCATATCACCGCGGTGAACCGCTCAGGCCGCCCGGTGGACGGCGCGGACGTAACACTGCCGATTGAGCGCGTTGCTGAGGTATGGGGCGAAGCGGATTTCGTGGTGAGTATCCTGCCGGCGACGGCCGCTACGGAGGCTCTCTTTGATGCCGCTGTGTTCCGCGCCATGAAGCCCTCGGCGGTGTTTATCAATGTCGGCCGCGGCAGCACGGTGGTGACCGATGATCTCGTGGACGCACTGCGCACGGGCGAGATTGCCGGCGCAGGCCTGGAGGTCATGGACCCGGAGCCGCTTCCGGATGGCCACCCGCTTTATGATTTGCCCAATGCCACGCTGACGCCGCACATGGCGGCCTCGGATCACGTGGCCCAGTACCACTTGGGTGCTATCTTCAATGCCAACGCTGCCGCGTGGGAGCGCGGCGAGGAAATGCCCACGCGCGTCGACCCGGACGCCGGATACTAACAAAGGAGGACGTTCATGAAGTACGCCATCGAACCTCACCCCTGGGAGGAAACCATCGAGGTGCTCGATGCCGCAGGGTTTGAGCGCGCTCCGCTTGATGAGGCCTCTTTCCTCATTTACACCGGCAACGGCACTGATTTCCCGGATCCGCTGCCGGAGAACATCGGTTTCGTGCAGATTCCCTCGGCGGGCGTGGATCACGTCTTGGATGCGATGAAGGGCACTTCGGTTCCGTGGTCGAATGCCGCCGGCGTCTATGACAACACGGTGGCAGAATCCACCATCGCGCTGCTGTTGGCGCAGCTGCATGCGCATCGCCGCGTTAATGGCACGTTTGGTTCCTATGCTGAGATGGAGGCACACACTTCCTACCTCTACGACGACAAGACGGTGGCCATTATTGGTGCCGGTGGTATTGGCAAGCGCCTGATCAGCATGCTCTCCGGTTTTGGGCCGCGCATCATCGCGGTCAACCGCTCCGGCAACCCGGTGGAGGGAGCAGAGGAGACCTACCCGATTTCCCAGGTGGACAAGGTCTGGCCGAAGGCGGATTACTTCGTTCTCATCGCGCCGCTGACCCCGGAGACCCGCCATATGGTGGATGCGGAAGCTTTCCAGCAGATGCCGGAGCATGCCGTGGTGGTCAACGTGGGCCGCGGCCCGCTCATCAAGACCGAGGACCTCGTTGCGGCGCTGGAGGCAGGCGAGATCGCGGGTGCGGCACTCGACGTCACCGACCCTGAGCCGCTGCCGGAGGATCACCCGCTGTGGCAGGATAAGCGCGTGGTTATTACCCCGCACATTGCTAATACGCAGCGCTCCGTGCGCGAGAAGATCGGCGCGCATACTATCAAGGTGGCCGAGGCCTTCGCAGCGGGGGAGCGGCTGCCCACCCTGGTTGATCCGAAAGCTGGCTATTAATGGAGAATCCCGAAATCCGAGTCGGCGATGCCGAGCGTTCCGCGGCCTTGGAGCAGTTGAGCCAGCACTTTGTCAACGGCACGTTAGACCCCGATGAATTTGAGCAGCGCACCGGCGAGGCTGCCGCGGCGCGCACGCGCGGGGACGTCGAAAAGCTCTTTGCGGACCTGCCAGAGCTTTCCACCCCCAGCGCCACAGCACCCGCCACCCGCCACGAGGCGGAGCTGGAGGACATGCTCGCCCGCGGACGCAAGGTGCAGATAGTGGATTCCGTCATCTGGTCGGTGGCGATGATCGCGCTCTTCCTGGGCCTCTTCGTCTTTGACTGGAGCTATTTCTGGATCTCTCCCGTCATTGCATTCTTCGCTTCCTGGGCTGCGCGCGGGGTGTTGAAGTTCAGCGAGTCGGATGAAGAGCTCTTCGATGAGCTCACCGAAGGGGAAGAGAAAAAGCGCGCCGAGCGCCTGCGTGCCGCAGCTGAGCGCCGCCGCGAGCTCGAGGCCTAACTAAAGGCCGATCCGCGCCTATAGCTGCACAAAATTCCTGACAAGCGGGCAGACCTTCCGTACGCTGGTATGGCATGAGCAACACCGAACGTGAAGAAGTTCTGTCCAAAGCCCGCGCCGCCAAGGCGGTGGCGCCACAGTTCGCGCAGCTGCCCACCCCGCGCAAGAATGAAATCCTCCACCGCGCCGCTGAGAATCTGATTGCGCACACCGAGGACATCCTTGCTGCCAACCAGCTTGATATCGAGGCCGGCCGCGATAACGGCATGTCCGAGTCCCTCATCGACCGCCTGTCGCTGGACGCCGCCCGCATCGAGGGCATTGCCGGCGGCTTGCGCCAAGTGGCCTCCCTCCAAGACCCGGTAGGGGAGATCCTGCAGGGCCGCACCATGGATAACGGAATCCAGATGAAGCAGGTCCGTGTGCCGCTCGGCGTGATGGGTATGGTCTACGAGGCCCGCCCGAACGTCACCGTCGATGCCTTCGGCTTGGCCCTGAAGTCCGGAAACGTGCCGCTGCTGCGCGGTTCCAAGTCCGCGAAGAACTCCAACGCCAAGCTCGTGGAGCTCCTCCAGGACACCCTCGTGGAGTTCGATCTGCCGCGCGAAGGCGTGCAGCTTCTGCCCTGTGAGACCCATGATTCCGTGCAGGATCTCATCACCGCCCGTGGTTTGGTGGACCTGGTCATCCCGCGCGGCGGCGCACGCCTTATTAACGCCGTGGTGGAAAACGCCACCGTCCCTGCCATTGAGACGGGCACCGGCAATTGTCACTTTTACGTCGACGCTTCGGCTGACCTGGACAAGGCAATCGACATGGTGGTCAACGGCAAGACCCGCCGCACGTCCGTCTGCAATGCCACGGAGGGCGTGCTGATCGACGCCGCGCTGGACGACGCCTCGAAGCTCCGCATCATCACCTCCCTCCAGGAAGCCGGGGTCACCATCCACGGTGATGTCAAGGAGCTCGAAGCCTTCGGAGTCAAGGACGCCGTGGAGGCCACCGACGAAGAATGGCGCGAGGAATTCCTGTCCATGGATATCTGCGCCAAGGTGGTCGACGGTGTCGATGGCGCCATCGCACACATTGCTGAGTACACCACCGGCCACACCGAAGCCATTGCGGCTCAGGACGCCGACGTGCTGCTGTCTTTTGCCAATGAGGTAGATGCTGCAGCGGTCATGCTCAACGCCTCCACTGCTTTTACTGACGGTGAGGTCTACGGCATGGGCGCCGAGATCGGCATCTCTACCCAGAAGCTGCATGCGCGCGGCCCAATGGCTTTGCCGGAGCTGACGTCTACCAAGTGGGTGCTGCAGGGTACCGGCCAGACCCGCCCCTAGAACCAGCTCGAAAAGCTACTCGAAAGCTACTCGAAAAGAATTTTTCGAGTCTGACCTGCACAAAACACTCTACTCGAAAAGTTTTCGAGTAGAGTGTTTCGCCTTGTGCAGGGTTCGTGCCGCGCGGCGAAGGAGGACTGGGTACTCTAAAGCGCGGTAATAGCAAAGAACTGATTGGTGCCTTCCTCTCATGCTGTCCCGCATTGCTTCCTCCGTCGCCGCCGCCGTCGTGGCCGCGGCCGCTCTCATCGTCCCCCACACCATTTCTGCACCCGCCGCGCATGCCGACGAACAGTGCCCCGCCGTGGTGGTCGTCGCCGCGCGCGGCTCCGGCCAGAACGGCCAAATCTACCCCACGCAGTATTCCAACCAGGGTGGCCGAGCCTCCAATGGGTGGGAGGGCGAATCCATCCGCGCCATGCTGCAGGGCGCCGAGGTGCGCTACCAAGCCACTCACGGCGGCAACTCGCTGATGAAGGACGTCTATGTGCTGGGGCTGGAGCCGCAATACTACCCGGCGACGTACCCGGAATACTCTGTTCCGAACGAGTCGGTTCCGAACACCGCGGCTGACCTCGTGCGCTTGGCCACGCAGTACGCCAACCCGGTCATCAACACCGCGGTCTCCGCCATCAACCAGTTCATGTACTCGGTCCAGACCGGCAGGCGCGGCGTTACCAGCGCGGTCAATAACTACGAAGCTTCCACAGGCTGCCATCCGCAATACATCCTCTCGGGCTACTCCCAGGGTGCTATGGTCCTGTCCAACCACGAGCTGGAGCTAGCCCACCGTGGCCAGCTTGCTGGTGTCGTGACCTTTGGTAACCCGCTGACCCGCGCCGGGGATCCGGCCGTTGTCGGCGCGACCCAGGGCGCGGGCGGCCCGATGGGCCACTTCCCGCAGCTGCGTGCCAACGTCAGCCGCGTGGACTACTGTTTGCCGCTCGACGCCGTGTGCGATCTTTCCGCCAACACCCTTTACGCCGCGCAGCCCACCGGAGGCTCCCACGGCCAGTACTTCTTCACCAACCACCAGTGGGATACCCAGGTCTACGATTCCATTGGCCGAATGGTGGATGACGTTCGTTTCCGCTAAACAGGAAAGGGTGAAGTCTCTTTCCTTATCTCTTGCGATATCCACTGCTGTGCTTGGCATGGCAGCCTCGGTGATGAGTGCGCCCGCGGCCTCGGCGGGTGGCGTTGAAACCTGCCCTGAGACCGTGGTGCTTGTCGCGCGCGGTTCGGACCAGAACGAGGAACAAGGCGAATACGTGGGCCCGCAGCGCTACTCCGCGAAGGCTCCAGAATCCACCGGTTTTGAGGGCCGTAACTTCGCCGCTCTGTTCCACCAGGTAGAGCAGCGCCACTCGGGCGCCATGGATGGTGTGTATGTGCTAGCACTGGACTCAGAGGCTTACCCGGCCGCCATGAACTTGCCGCCATTGGCGCAGGAAGGCGAGGACTTAGGCCCGCTGCAGCTGGTCCAGCGAGCGTTTGGGATTCTACAGCAGCACTCTCTTGGGGAGTTGGCTTATTCAGTGACATTCGGGGCCGTCGAGAGTCTGCGCACCGGTGCCCGCAATGCCCCGAAGGTGGTAGACAACTATGAGGCCACCACCGGTTGCCGCCCACAGTGGGTAGCTGCCGGCTACTCGCAAGGAGCGCTTGTTGCAACGAGCGTGGAGGGCCATTTGGCCGAAACCGGGCGCCTGCACGCCATGCTCACCTTCGGCAACCCGCTTCACCAGGTCCCGTGGGCTAAGAACCGCGCCGGGCTCCCAGGGAATCGCTTTGTCGATTACTGCCTAGACGGTGATTTCGTGTGCGACTTTTCCCTCGACGCCGCCAACCGCGCTTTAGCCACCAAAGCGGAGCGTCACGCCTCCTATTTCTTGGGGGAGCCTTCCGGGCAGGACGTGCAGGTCATTGATGCGGTGGCCGGTATACTCACCAGCCATGACTAGTCCACAACGCATCGGCATCATGGGTGGCACCTTCGACCCCATCCATAATGGTCACCTCGTCGCCGCCAGCGAGGTAGCCCACCGCTTCCGCCTCGACACGGTGGTCTTCGTGCCCACCGGCCAGCCCTGGCAAAAGGCCGATAAGCAGGTCACCGCCGCCGAGCACCGGTACCTGATGACCATGGTGGCCACCGCATCAAACCCGCGCTTTACCGTCTCCCGCGTAGACATTGACCGCGAGGGGCCCACGTACACCATCGATACGTTGCGTGATTTGCGCGGAATTTTCCCAGATGCCGAACTCTTCTTCATTACTGGTGCCGACTCGGTGGCGTCCATCATGAGTTGGCGCAACTGGGAAGAGATGCTGGAGATGGCCCATTTCGTTGGCGTTACTCGTCCCGGCTATGAGCTGCGCAAAGACATGCTGCCGGAGGATTCGCAGGATGACATCGAGCTGATTGAGATCCCCGCCATGGCCATTTCCTCCACCGATTGCCGCGCCCGCGCCCAGCAGGGCCAGCCGGTGTGGTACCTCGTACCCGATGGGGTAGTGCAATACATTGCCAAGAACCACCTTTATGGCCCGCACCCGGAAAAGCCCCTGTAGCCTCCGCGCGTCCTTGAGGGGGAATTCGACTAGGAAAATGAGCCTTGTCGTGTAAGACTAGAGTTCTTAAGAAAACGTAACTGTGTAGGGATTGTCATGTCGATTACTGATGAAGCACGCCAGATGGCGGAAACCGCCGCCTTGGCTGCGGATGAAAAGCTGGCCACCAACATCGCCGCTATTGACGTTTCCGACGTGCTGGCGATTACCGAGGTCTTCGTCTTGGCCTCCGCCGATACCGAGCGCCAGGTGGGGTCCATCGTGGAGGAAGTTGAAGACGAGCTGACCAAGAAGGGCTTTGAACCCAAGCGCCGCGAAGGCAATCGTGAGAACCGTTGGGTCCTGCTCGATTACGGCCCCATCGTGGTCCACGTCCAGCGCAACGATCAGCGCGAGTTCTACGGCCTAGACCGCCTGTACCACGACTGCCCGCTTCTCGACATCCCCGGTCTGGACACCCCGGAACGCCCCGGCGAGTGGTCTGATGAAGTCAACCCGCGCGATGTTGAATCGATCGATGAGATTCCCCTGGCCCAGCCAGAGCCGGAAGACGACGAATTATGACCCGCCGCCTCCTCCTCATCCGCCACGGCCAGACCACCTACAACGCCACCGGCCGGATGCAGGGGCACTTGGACACCGAGCTATCAGAGGTAGGCTACTCGCAGGCGCGCGCGGCTGCTGACCTGCTCGAGGGCAAAGACATCACCGCGATCCTCTCCTCGGATCTCATCCGTGCCCGCGACACCGCGGAGATCATCGCTCGTCAGTTGGGGCTTGAGGTGTCCGTCGATAAGCGCCTGCGCGAAACCCACCTGGGTGAGTGGCAGGGGATGACATCGGCTGAAGTGGACGAGCAGTTTCCCGGGGCACGTGCGCTGTGGCGCCACGACCCCACCTGGGCCCCGCCCCAGGGTGAGAGCCGCGTCGACGTGGCTAACCGCGCGCGCCCCGTTATTGATGAGCTCATGCAGAAACATCCGCAGTGGGATGAGGGTGCGGTGCTTGTCGTCGCGCACGGCGGTGCTATTTCCGCGCTGACCTGCCACCTTTTAGGCCTTGAGCACCACCAGTATGGAATCCTCTCCGGGTTGAAGAATACCCACTGGTCGCAGCTGACCGCGCGGCCCGAATTCGATGCCGCTCGTCCGCTGTCCCCGCTGCAATTCACCCCGGAGAACGTCGCCCGCGCCCAGTGGTACTTCGACGGCTGGAACATGGGTGGTGCTGTCGTTGGTGGTGCAGGGGCGGACGTCTAGTGATTCGCGTCGTCACCGATTCCGCTGCGGGCTTGCCGGCGGATATCGTCGAGGAGCTTGGAATCTGCGTCGTCGACTTGCACGTCATGGAAAGCCACGGCAAGGACGGCGCGGAGCTGTCCACCTCGGGTCTGACTGCCCTCGAATTGGCCGCTTTATACGGCCGTCAGATGGAGCGCTCCGGCGATGACGGGGTGCTGGCCATTCACCTCTCGAAGGAGCTGTCCTCGACGTGGTCGGCGGCGGTGACTGCCTCCGGCGTTTTCCCCGATACCGTGCGTGTTATCGATTCCGGTACCGCCGGCATGGCGATGGGCGCGGCTGCGATGGCGGCGGCCAAGCTTGCCCAGGAAGGCGCTTCACTCGACGAGTGCTATGCCGCAGCCATCAATACCCTTGAGCGCGGGCACACCTGGGTCTATCTCAACTCAACGGAGGAGCTTCGCCGTTCCGGGCGCATGTCTGCGGCCACGGCGATGCTGTCCACCGCGCTGCTCGCTACCAAACCCATCATGGCCATCCAAGGCGGCAAGCTGGAGATGGTGGGCAAGACCCGCACCCAAACTAAGGCCTTTACCAAGCTCGTGGACCTGGTGGCCTCCCGCGCGGAGGGCAATCCGGCGTTCATCGCGGTGCAGTACAACGAGGATAAGGTTTCGGCCCGCCGGCTGGAGGACTTGCTGCGCTTGGCGCTGCCGGATTCTTCCTTCATGCTGGTGCCGCTTACCGACGTCCTCTCCGTCCATGTCGGCCCTGGGGCCATCGGCGTCTCCGCAGTCTTTAGCTGACGGCGGAGCCGAGCTAAAGACGTTGTTGATGCCTTCAACAAGTTATCCACAGGCTGCGGCTTAAGCCCTCGACGGGGGTGAGGGCGCTGCGTAGCGTCGCGGGCATGAATGCCATTGCTGATCGCCTCCGTGACCTCACCCGCCCAACCGGCGAAGAAGAACTGCTCAACGTCGATTTCCCGCGCGTGCGCGTGCCACCCTGGCTGGCGCTTGTCGCGGCGGGCGTGGCCGGCGTTGCGCTCCTGGCCTGGCTGGGGATGAGCCGTAGTGCGGAGAACCCCTATGAGGTGGCCGCGCCGAGCAGCGAGGTAGCGGCCGATATCGTGGTCTCTGTCGTGGGGGAGGTAGAGCAGCCGGGGCTGGTGACCCTGGCGCCGGGTGCGCGCATCAACGACGCCCTCGAGGTGGCGCGCCCGCGCGTGCCCACCGATAACCTCAACCTGGCGCAGAAGCTTAACGACGGCGAACAGATCACCGTCGGCGCTCCTGCCGCTGCCCCGGGTGCTGCTGACGATGGCACTATCTCCCTCAACTCGGCTTCCGCCGAAGAGCTCACCGAGCTTCCCGGGGTGGGGCCGGCCACGGCCGCGGCGATCATCGCGCACCGCGAGGAGGTCGGCAGCTTCACCACCGTGGAGCAGCTCATGGATGTCTCCGGCATTGGTCCGGCGAAGTTTGCGCAGCTGAAGGATAAGGTCCGTCCGTGAGGGAACTACGGCTCGTGCCTGCCGCGGTAGTGGCGTGGTTGGCCACGCTCTCAGTGCTTTTCGGCCACCCGTGGCTGTTGTGCGGGCTCGTGCTTTTCGCTTTCGCGCGCGGTCAGTGGCGCGGGCAGGGCATTTTATGTGCGGCGAGCGGAGTCATCTTCGCCGCCCTGGCTTATGTGCGCTCGGTGCGCGCCGCGGGCTTTCACTTCGGCTCGGAGGTGACGGGAAAGCTTGCCGCCGATCCGGTTCAGACGGCATCCGGGTGGATGGTGCGCCTGCGCGTGCCGGGCTACCCGGCGCAGCTGCCGGTCTTCCTCAAAGAAAAACCGGAGGCCTTCGGCGGCTCGCTGGTGACGGTGCACGGCCACCCCGGCCCCTCGGATCAGGTTGGCGTGGGTACAACCGTCTTTAGCGGCGAGCTCACCGCGCACGCCCATAGCTGGACGGCAGCGGTGGCAGAAAACTTCCGCGCCGTGTGCGATAACGGCCTCATCCCCGGCATGGTGCTGGGCGATACCAGCCTGCAAAGCCCCGAGGACAAGCAGCTCTACATCGATACCGGACTATCGCATTTGAGCGCCGTGTCCGGATCCAACGTTGCCATCGTGTGTACCGCGGCCGCGTTGGTGGTGTCGGGGCAGCGGGTGCGGGTGGGGGCGTCGGCAAGCGCGTTGGCGTTATTCGTAGCGCTGGTGGGGTGGGAGCCCTCCGTCCAACGCGCCACCGTCGCCGGGCTGGCGGGTCTAGTAGCGGTGCTGAACTCTTCGAGGATGGAACCGCTGCACGCGCTGTCCCTCGGGGTGCTCTTCCTACTGGCGGCGGATAGCGACCTAGCCGTCAGCTTCGGCTTCGCGCTTTCCGTGGCGGCCACCGCCGGCATCGTGGTGCTCAGCCCCCTGTTGCTACGGGTGCTGGGGACTGGCATCGTTGCGCGAGCCTTCGCTGTGGCCATTGCCGCGGATATCGTGACCATGCCGCTCATCGCGTTGATGACCGGGCGGGTCTCGGTGGTTTCTGTGATTGCTAACGTGCTGGTGGCACCTGTCGTGCCGGTCATCACAGTCGTGGGCCTCATCGCCGCCGCGCTCGCGCAGGTGGGGCTGGGCAGGCCGCTTGTTATCCTCATCGAACCGCTGGCGGATTGGATCCACCTCGTTGCCTCTTCCATGCCGGTGACCACCGTGGCGGCGGGGCCCGTTGCGATGCTCCTTCTCTGTGGGTGGGTCATTGCGGCGTTGCTAAGATGACAGGCATGTCTTCAGCCCCCGTGCACCTCATTCTCGGCGATGATGAATTCCTGGCCGAGCGCGCCCGCCTGAGTATCCAACACGGCGAGGTAACCAAGCTCAAGGCCTCCGAGGTGAGCGAAGGCGAAATCCTGGAAGCGACCAGTCCGTCGTTGTTCGGGGAAGACCGCGTCATCGTCATCAGTGACGTGGAGAGGGCCGGCAAGGAGGTCACGAAGATCCTTCTCGATGCCTGCGCCAACCCCATGCCTGGTATCACGCTCATCCTGATGTACTCGGTGACGGCGAAGACGCTGAAGAAAAAGAAGAAGCCGCCGGAGCTCATCGCGGCGCTGCGCAAGACGGCCGAGGTGCATGAGGTCTTCTCCCTCTACCCGAACGAGCTCGCGCAGTGGGCCACCCGGGAGTTCGCCTCGCACGGGGTGCGCCCCACCCCGGATGTGGTGCAGGCGCTTCTCGACGGCGTCGGCTCCGACCTACGCGAACTCGCCTCCGCCATCTCCCAGTTGGTCTTCGATACGGGGGGCAAGGTAACCCGCGAGGCGGTGCACGCGTATTACGTGGGCGTGGCTGAGGTAGCCAACTGGGATATTGCGGATGCTGCTGTGGCTGGCCGCGTGGAGGCGGCGGTCTCCACGTGCCGCCGGGCGCTGCAGTTGGGGGCGAGCCCTGTGGCCATCGCCTCTGCTCTGGCCAACAAGGTGGGCAACATCGCGCGCCTCTACTCCGCGCGCGGGGATCAGTACTCGCTGGCCTCCCAGACCGGGATGGCGCCCTATGCGGTGAAGCTCACGCAACCCGTGGCGCGGCGCTGGTCGGGGGAGAATATCACCAAGGCCGTCATCCTCATGGCGGAGCTGGATGCTGCGGTCAAGGGACAAGGCGGCGATGAAGATTTCGCCATCGAGGCGGCCGTTAAACGGGTGGCGGAGCTGGCGCGCTAGACTAACCCTCCATGGATGATATCCAGAACTTTGCTACCAAGCTTTTCGACTTTGCCCGTAACGGCGATGCCACGCTGCTCGAGTACATCAAGCAAGGCGTCAACGTCGACATGGTGAACCAGGACGGGCAGTCCTTCATCATGCTTGCCGCCTATCATGGACATGCGGAGCTGGTACGCCAGCTCGCTGCGGCGGGGGCCGACGTCAACCTCCTCAACGATCGCGGCCAGTCGCCACTGGCCGGGGCGATTTTTAAGAAGGAGGACGCGGTGATCGACGCGCTTCTCGACGCCGGCGCCGACCCCTCCGCCGGCCAGCCCAACGCCCTCGACTCCGCCCGCATGTTCGGCCGTGAGGACCTACTCGAGCGCCTGTCATGAGCTGGTCCGCGTTTGCGGCCATTCTCCTGATGAACCTCGTCGGTGCGGCAGCACCCGGCCCCGACATCGTCCTGGTGACGCGCTATGCTACGCGCTCGCGCCGCCACGCCATCGCGGCAGCAACCGGCATCCAGGTGGGCGTGCTGTTCTGGTGCACGCTGACCGTGTTCGGCGCGGCCGCCCTGCTCACCGCCTTCCCCGGCGTCCTCTCCCTGATTCAGGTGATTGGCGGTTGCTTCCTCGTCTTCATGGGCGTGCTCTCCATCCGTTCCGGGCTGGAGCTGCGCAAGCAACCGCCGGTGGATGAGGAAGAGGCGGCCGCTCGCTTGGGCTCGGTGGGCAAGGTCTTCCGCACGGGTTTGGCCACCAACCTGTCCAACCCGAAGATCGTGCTCTTCCTCGCCGCTATGGTCGCCCCGTTGTTGCCGCCGCACCCGCCGGTGTGGGTATCGGTGGCGCTGGTGCTGAGTTTGTCGTTGTCGAGCTACCTGCTCTTCGTCTTCCTCTCGACGGTCATTTCTACCCGCGCGATTCGCCGCCGTCTGTTGGCCGCCGGACCGTGGATCGATATCGGTTCCGGCGTTTTCTTCGTGGTGGCTGGCTGCGCCCTGGTGTGGGCCGGCATCCAGGCCGCCTAGGCCTGGTTGAGGAGCTCCGCCAGCCACTGCGACCACGCCGCGACCGTGCCGGAGCGGCGGCGCAGGGTCGTATCGTTGAGTCCCAGATTGGCCGCGCGCATGAAGATCATTGCTTCTTCTTTATTCACCGCTCGGCGGGTAGTCACGACGTGCTGCACCATGTCCCGGAGCACCGGCCGGGAGGCCAGCGCCTCGATGAGGGTGAGGTTGCGTTCATCGCGCGTGCCGCTGAGCTTGCTTAGGCCTAAGTAGCGGGCGGCGTTGGTGTAATAATCCGCCTGGCGCGGGGTAAAACCAAATTCCTCGGGCATCTCCGCTTTGTCCACTGGGTTCTCCAGCAGGCTGATGACCCGCGCGAAGGAGTCCGCCTGCGGGAAAGGAACGCGCGTTCCTTCAACGTGGGTGCGGGCTAAGACCGCGCGCACCGTCGCCTCAGTTACGCCAGACTCGCCCAAAACATAGCGCGCCGCGCTGACCAGCTCGATGCTGCGGAAGTCCTCCGGCTGCCTAAACGCGTAGCGGTAGAAGTGGAAGATACCGTTGGAATAGACCACGTAGACCGGCACGACGTCCTTCTCCAAGGCCAGCGAGAAGCGCCGGAAAGGGAAGTAGAGCTGGCGGATGTTGAAGTCGGGGGAGAGGTGGTTCTTCGCCTCCACGAGCACGAGGTGCTCGGCGGACTCGAAGCCGGCATCAATCTCCATCTGGGCGCGGTCCACCACCACGTCGCGCCCGCCGATACGCATGGGCAGAGTGAGCGTCGACATGCGCCCGCTGACCGTCGGCACCAGCTCACCGCCCAGGAAATCATCGAGCATGCCGCTTAAGCTCGCCGCGGTGAGTGCGGCGGCCTCCGAGGTCAGGTTCTCGAAGTCAATGGACTTAATGTGGCGGGGAACCGGCATTGACTTCAGCGGCCCGGCTTGCTCCGGGAAAGGCTGGTACAGGTCAAAGCGGCCAATGAGATAGGCATCGCGGCGAATTGGCAGCATGGATAACCCGTGCTCTCGAAAGACCTCGGGGCGCGCTGCCGAAAAGTCATGCTTGGCCATCAACCGTGGCTCGCGGCCCGATAGCTCCTTAATCTTCGCGGCGGGCAATATCGCGAAACCCTGGTCCGCGATGTCGGCGGCGATGTGAGGGTAGACGAGGTCCCAAGCGGCGTCGTTAAGCATAATTGCGCACGAGCACCTCATCGACCTTGCCGCGCTTCGAGGCCACGGAATTGACCGCGCGCGTGGCACCCACAATGTCGATGCGGTAGTCCGCGTACAACTCCTTGATGAAGTCCGTCGCCGAATTCGACAGCAGGAACTTCACCCCGCGGGCGTTGAGGTCGTCGCAGGTTTCCTTCAGCCGAATCTGGTCCGCGCGGCCAAAACCACCCGACTGGTAGCCGGTGAAATTGCTCGTGGGGTTGACCGGATCATAGGGCGGATCGAAATAAACGAAATCCCCCTCGTTGGCCTCCACCGCAGCGTAGTCGCCGTTATAAAACGTCACGTCGTGGGTGGACAAGTACTCCGAGACTGCGCGCAGATTGGGTTCATCGCAAATCTTCGGGTTGGCATAGCGGCCAAACGGGGCATTGAACTGGCCGGCGTTATTCACCCGGTAAAGCCCGTTGTAGCAGGTCTTATTCAAATAAATCGTGCGGGCAGCCCGTTCGACAGGGCTTAAGTGCGCAAAACCCGGCTCACGGTCGCGGGCGCGCATCTCGTAGAAGAAATCCGAATCATTCGGATAGCCCTTTAACAGGGCGATGAGCTCGTCCACGTTATCGCGGACCACCTCGTAGACGGTGATGAGCTCGGTGTTCAGGTCATTAACCCGGGCGCGCTCGGGCGCCAAAGAAAAAAGGACCGCTCCGCCGCCCAAGAAAGGCTCGACATAAGTGTCGAAGCTCTCGGGCAGCACGGAGTGGATAACGGGCAGCAGTTGACGCTTTCCCCCGACCCACTTCAGGAGCGGTTTCATTTAGGCCATCTTGTTGAAGGCGGTGGCCATGCCGGACTTCTTGTTAGCCGCGGTGTTGCGGTGGAAGACGCCCTTAGACACGGACTTGTCCAGTGCGCGGGAGGCAACGCGCAGCTGCTTCTCGGCTGCAGCCTTGTCGCCAGCGGCGACGGCCTCACGGAACTTGCGGATCTCGGTACGCACGGCGGAGCGTACGGACTTGTTGCGCTGACGAGCCTTCTCGTTGGTTAGGATGCGCTTCTGCTTGGACTTGATGTTTGCCATCGTTATACCTCTTAGAGTCGTAGGAATGTGCAACCGAGGAAGGCGGACCCAAGGTCCTGACCGCCAGCGTGCCCCGGCATCCCAAAAAATTTAGCAGGGCGCGGGCCGAATCCCCAAATCAGGCCCAGTGATAACGCGAGCGTAGCCGGTTGGCAATGCGTTCGAAGCGGCGTTCTGGGAAGAGTGTGCCTTGCCGGCGGCATTGTTCCTCGGAGATTTCCAGCACGCGGTCCATCCGCACCCAGCACTGCCGGCCGGATTCGTCCCATTCGCCGGTGCCGATATCGAGCCATTCCTCCTTGTTGGCGTGGCCCGGGTTGGAGGAGATGAGCAGGCCCAGCACGGTGGTGCGCGTGCGCGAGACAATCAGCACGGCGCGCTCGCGCGGCGGGGATTGCTTGCCATCCGAGGGCGCCCATACCCACACGACTTCCCCGGAGTCTGCCTGCCCGTCCATGTCGGGGGTGAAGAAGACGCTGCGCGGGTGGGCGTCAGCGCACTCGACGCGAATGTCGGCGGCTTTGCGGGGTTCCGTCACGGAATCATTCTGGTTTAGTCCTAGGCCTTCGGTGATGCGCTCGAGACCGACGTCGACAGGCTCAGGGCCTCCGATACCGAGAATGCGTGCCAACCTAGACATGTCGTCTATTCTAAACACATGTCTACAAACTTCGCGGCCACTACGTTTACGGATCCGTCCAAGATCCGAAACTTTTGCATTATCGCCCACATCGACCACGGCAAGTCGACGCTGGCTGATCGCATCCTGCAGTTGTCGCAGGTGGTGGAGGAGCGCGACATGCGCGACCAATACCTCGACAACATGGATATCGAGCGTGAGCGCGGCATCACCATTAAGGCGCAGAACGTGCGCCTGCCCTGGATTCCTCAATCTGGTGCCATGAAGGGGGAGGAGATCGTCATGCAGATGATCGACACTCCCGGCCACGTGGACTTTACCTACGAGGTCTCGCGCGCGCTCGAAGCCTGTGAGGGCGCCATCCTGCTTGTCGACGCCGCCCAAGGCATCGAAGCCCAAACCCTGGCCAACCTCTACCTGGCCATGGAAAATGACCTGGAGATCATCCCGGTCCTCAACAAGATTGACCTGCCGGCAGCCGATCCGGAGAAGTACGCCCTGGAGATTGCCCACATCATCGGCTGTGAGCCGGAAGAGGTGTTGCGCGTTTCCGGCAAGACCGGCGAGGGCGTGCCGGAGCTGCTGGATAAGGTGGCGGAGCTTATCCCGGCACCGACGTCCGAGTTCGGCGAGGATGCCCCGGCCCGCGCGATGGTCTTCGACTCCGTTTACGACACCTACCGTGGCGTGGTGACCTATATCCGCATGATGGACGGCAAGCTGACCCCGCGCCAGAAGGTCACCATGATGGCCACGGGTACCAACCATGAGCTGCTGGAGGTGGGCATTGTCAGCCCGACCATGCAGAAGTGTAAGGGGCTGGGCCCGGGTGAGGTGGGCTACCTGATTACTGGCGTGAAGAACGTGCGTGAGACCAAGGTGGGTGACACGATTACGTGGGCGTCGAATGGCGCGAGCGAGCCGCTCAAGGGCTATGCCGACCCGAACCCTATGGTCTACTCCGGCCTGTTCCCCATCTCCCAGGCAGACTTCCCGGACCTGCGTGATGCGCTGGAGAAACTGCAGCTTAACGACGCCTCCCTCACCTTCGAGCCCGAGACCTCCGTCGCCCTAGGCTTCGGCTTCCGCTGTGGCTTTTTAGGCCTGCTGCACATGGAAATCACGCGCGACCGTCTGGAGCGCGAGTTTGGCTTGGACTTGATTTCCACGGCACCGTCGGTGACCTACCGCGTGGTGGCGGAGGATGGCGAGGAGTCCATGGTGCACAATCCGTCGGACTGGCCCAGTGGCAAGCTGCGTGAGGTCTACGAGCCGATTGTGAAGATGACTATCATCGTGCCGGAGGAGTTTGTGGGCCCGACGATGGAGCTGTGTCAGTCCAAGCGCGGCCAGATGGGCGGCATGGACTACCTGTCTGAGGACCGCGTGGAGCTGCGCTACACCATGCCGCTGGGTGAAATCATCTTCGACTTCTTCGACATGTTGAAGTCCCGTACCAAGGGCTACGCTTCCCTCAACTACGAGGAGGCTGGCGAGCAGCTGGCGGACCTGGTGAAGGTGGATATCCTGCTTAACGGTGATCCGGTGGATGCCTTCTCTGCGATTGTGCACCGCGATTCCGCGCAGTGGTACGGCAATAAGATGACGAAGAAGCTCAAGGAGCTCATCCCACGCCAGCAATTCGAGGTGCCCGTCCAGGCGGCGATTGGTTCGAAGATCATCGCGCGTGAAAATATCCGAGCGATGCGCAAGGACGTGTTGGCCAAGTGCTACGGCGGCGATATTTCGCGTAAGCGGAAGCTTCTGGAGAAGCAGAAGGCCGGTAAGAAGCGCATGAAGTCCATCGGCTCCGTGTCCGTGCCGCAGGAGGCCTTCGTCGCGGCGCTGTCCACGGACGCTGAATAAGGAAGCCGTCGCCCGCAGCATGGCATCGGGCCTGCAAAAGCCATCAGCGTGGTCACGGCCGGCACTGGTTGCACTGACGGCGCAGGCCCCACGCCCACGCGCTGGCGGAAGTTCACCCCCCGCTCCGGCTCACCCACGTCGAGGGCGGGATTGGTCCGCATGAGCTTGCATGATCTAGCTCTGTGGAAGGCAGAGCCCAACAGGCACTCAGCTCTGCGTATTGCCTAGTTTGGTGCTCCGGCTGGGTTACTCGGCGTTGAATGAGTAGCTGCCGGTGAGCTGGTTGTGGATTGTCACCGAGTAGTTCTGGCCGTTGGCGTTGGCACCTTCCACAAGCATGTCGAGCTCTTGGGCGTTGTAATAGCGGCTCAGACCCACGTACAGGATGAGCAGGAGGAAACCGCCCACTACTGCAATAGTGGTGACAATCTTCCACGAACTTACTGGGTTGGTCACGAATAGCCCTTTCCTGGGTAAGAGTCTTTCCTGCAGGTACAAACACGATAACAAGCGGGACAGTGCGTCTTGTCCCTTAACGGGCTGTGGGTGCACCTACAGCATGGGGCCAGTGGGCGGGAGGCAACTGGTGTTCATCGAGATCCCCGTCAACCATCTTCCAGTCTTCGGGTGCGCTGTCCCTGGGATCGTCGAGGCCCCGTCAGTCTGGCTTTGGTTGGCGCGTCTCATCCTTTAAGGGCTTAAACCCGGCCTTACTGTCACTGCCGTTGCATCTGGGTGGCGGGTTTCTCCTTTAAGGGCTTAAGA
>NZ_KV818460.1:0-254 GCF_001814945.1 Corynebacterium sp. HMSC066C02
AATGGAACCCCAGCTTAGGCATAAGAAAAGGCTGGGCCGGACGCTCCTAAATCCACACGAAATGTCCCTTAAGCCAACCTGGTCACAGGAGTGGACTTACCCCCAGAAACAGAAAAGCCAGGCCCGAAGACCTGGCTACCTCTATTAAGTCACTAACTCGTATGTGTAAGAACACAATGGTACCCCGTACGGGATTTGAACCCGTGTTACCGGCGTGAGAGGCCGGCGTCCTAGGCCGCTAGACGAACGGGGCT
>NZ_KV818461.1:0-763 GCF_001814945.1 Corynebacterium sp. HMSC066C02
GTACCGATCCGAAGGACCCGAACTCCAAGCCTTCCGAAGAGCAGCCTGGTGATAACCCGACTGAAGTTGATGATTCTGGTGTGAAGCCGGTTGATCCGACTGATGAGGAGCAGGACACTGGTATCAAGGTCACTAACCCGGATGATGACACCAAGGTTTCTGCTACCGATGAGGATGGCAAGGATATCCCGGTTGAGATTGACGAGAACGGCAATGTTGTTGTTACTCCGGGTACCGATGTTGATGGTCCTATCAATGTAGTTGTTGAGGATCCGGATCTGGATGGCGGTAAGACTGAGATTGAGGTTGAGGTTAACGGCCACGAGAAGGACCGCGACGACAACGGTTCTGAGGCGTCCGATAAGACCACGGTTGATGATTCTGGTGTGAAGCCGGTTGATCCGACTGATGAGGAGCAGGACACTGGTATCAAGGTCACTAACCCGGATGATGACACCAAGGTTTCTGCTACCGATGAGGATGGCAAGGATATCCCGGTTGAGATTGACGAGAACGGCAATGTTGTTGTTACTCCGGGTACCGATGTTGATGGTCCTATCAATGTAGTTGTTGAGGATCCGGATCTGGATGGTGGCAAGGCTGAGATCGAGGTTCCGGTTGAGGGCCACGACAAGGGCCGCGATGACAACAAGAAGCCTGCTAAGCCGGGCAAGGATCTGTCTTCGAAGCCGAGCGAGCGTTGTATTAACACTGGTTTGGGTGTTGGTATCCCGCTGCTGTTCCTGATTCCGGTTGGTCTGGC
>NZ_KV818462.1:0-22064 GCF_001814945.1 Corynebacterium sp. HMSC066C02
TTACGCAGGATGTCGCGTTCTTCGCGCAGCTTAGAGACTTCTTTTTCTAGCTGGCGGATTCGTTCAGAATCAGTCGTTGCTTGGGCTTTATCACGCATGGTCTTCGTGCGGGCACGTTTGCCGGTGCCGTACTGCTTAAGCCAGGAATAAAGTGAGGAACGATTGACTCCAAGCTCTGCTGAAGCCGCGTGAAGTGAAAGGTCCTCATTGTTTTCGTAGAGGGCCACAGCATCACGTTTGAACTGTTCGGAGTACCTAGGCATGGTGGTAGATTACCTTTCTTCCCAACCCAACAGGGCTGGATATCAGGTGTCTACCTAACAGGGTCAGGTCCGTGGTGAAGAAGGTAGTGGATTCAGCCGAGTGCCCTTTACCCTCCGTCGGAAGAAGAGTGGTGGAGAAGGCCTCTACGTCACGGTCTACCTTGGCCGGGGAACCTTCGGTTTCGCCGCCTTCGATCTCCTCTAAGTTTGACTCGTAGGCGTTGAAGGTGCGGGGTGCTGCGCGGTTCAGTTCCTTGGCCAAGCTATCGGCGTCGGAGGCGTCGGCGTAGGTGCCGCCGGTGGCGTCGGCAATGCACTGCAGTTCCTGCTGTGCCTCGGGCTCAACGTTGAAGCCGACGGTATTGATGACTAGGTCGATGCCCTGCTCCTTCAGCTCTTTCGCCACATCACACACGGGTGGCGGGGTGCAGGTGGCAACGCCATCGGAGACCAAGATGATGCTGCGCTGGCCTTCCTCTGGTAGCTCAGCGGCGGCCTTGCGTAGGGACTCGCCGATGGGGGTGAATCCTCGTGGCTGCAAGCCATCCATATGAGCGATCATCTTCTCAGAGTTACCGGCCTCGGGTGGTGTGACCACGGTGATGTCCTGGCAACCGGCCGCCTCATCTTCGGGGGCTTCGCCGGTGTTGCCGCCGTAGGTGACAAGCCCCAGAGGAGCGTCGTCACCAGCCTCGGTGATGAAGGTGCGGGCAGCCTCTTTGGCGGCATCAATGCGGGTCTGCCCGCCGGCATCGTTGGTGATCATCGAGCCGGAGGAATCGAAAACCACCATGGTTGGAGCCATGTTGCTGGAAGTGGAGTTGGCCGATTCGGAAGGTTTGTCTTCCGCGGCGGCTAAGGGAAACAGCCCGGTTGCAGCTGCCGCGGCTAACACCGCGAGAATGGCCGCTAAGGCCACCGATAAGGAACGGAAAGTATGGTGAGGGAAAGTGTGCATGTGAGTTAAGTTACATGCCAAGTGGTTACCTCGCTAGGCGAGCGTGGAACCGAGGGGGAGTGCGCCCCATTGACACCCCGCTATTAGTCATCCAAAGCGTGCAGGTAGAAAAAGCGGATCAGCGCGCGCCGGGGAATATCGAGCAGCGGGCGCAGAAAGGCGAGGCGGGCGGGTTGGGAGGAGGCGTCGACAAGCAGGAGCGTGCGCCCATCCCGCAGGCGCTCCAGGGTAAAGGTTTCCTCGCCGCGCTCGATGTGGCCGGGGAGGGTGCCGTAGGTAAAGCCGCAGCGGCCCTCCTCGTGGAATACATCCACCACTCGGCAGCGAAACTCCCTTGGGCCTAACCCGAGGGAGACCTCTGCGCCTTCTTCTACGATGGCGTGGCTGGGATTAACCCGAAAGAGGCCGCTGCGCTGGAGTCCCCAGCTAAAGAGCTTGTCGGCCGCGGTGTCAAAATCAGCGTCGATGACGCGGGACATGTGCAGTTGTGGGAAGCTTGCGGTGGAGGAGTAGGAGAGTGGTTCGGGCATCGCTTAAGCCCTGTCGCCTGTACGGCGAAGCCAGGCGCAGAGTTCCTTCTGTGCGCGGTCCACACCTCCGGGGTAGCTTTCCTCAAGCTCGAGTTTGACGTTATCGAAAATGCGCTCTGAGATGAGCTCCGCGCGCTCTCTACTCAGTTGTCCTTGTAGTTCATCGAGCGGCACCTTGAGCTCCGTATAGGGGCTCGGGCGGAAGTACCAGGAGCGCATGTCTTCCGAATAGACGACAATAGTTGTCTTCGTCATGTGCGATTCCAGCACAACGTTCCCAAACACCAGCGACGTCAGCTTCTTGGATTCCATGGCCGCGAGTGTAGACCGATGTGAACGCCTGCTGCTTTTAAGCGGGTTTAACCTGCGGTAACCGGTTGGATAGAGAGGTAGTTGGCATCGCCAGCGCACCCTTCGAAGCCGGAAATTCGGATGAAGGCGCTGGCGGTTTCGCCGGGCGGGTAGACGCGCAGGCCGTCGGCCGCCTGGGGCTGGCAGGAAGTTGGGTCGAGGACACCGATGTTGGTCATCTTCAGGCCCGCACGGGCAGAGTGCCCGGGCTCGAGCGTGACGGTTGCTGTTTCTTGGCCCGATTCACGCTCGGCGGCGGGGCCGAGCTGGGTGCCGTCGTCATTGGTGACGGCGGAGACGCCAGGAAAGCCTTGCAACGTACACGGTGCGGGGGAAGTGTTGGTGAACGTAATGTCAGCCAAGCGTGAGCCGGCGGCTCCCTGCTCGTTGGCAAGACTGATATCTAGCTGTTTCGTTGTGCAGGCGCTGTCGGCGGCAGTGGGGATTG
The DNA here is from genome assembly GCF_001814945.1 of Corynebacterium sp. HMSC066C02. Lineage (NCBI taxonomy): Bacteria > Bacillati > Actinomycetota > Actinomycetes > Mycobacteriales > Corynebacteriaceae > Corynebacterium > Corynebacterium sp. HMSC066C02. The sequence goes on from NZ_KV818462.1 coordinate 2,551, forward strand.
CGCCTTGGGCGCTGTGCGCGTCTTCGCTTGTCTCGGGTGACTTCTGTTCGGCGGCCGCTGAATCTGCGTCGTGTGACTGCGGGTCTGCGGATGTTGAAGCCCCAGATTCGGCGCTGGCGGCTTGAGTGGTGGGGGAGACAGCGGAAAGCGTGGCGTCGGTGCTGTCATCGGTGGCGCAGCCGGCCAGTGCAAGGGCAAGGGAACCGGCCGCGAGAACGGGGAGTAGTCGCTGCGTAATCATGGTGTGGAGTCTAGGTCTTGGGAGCTTAGAGTTCTTGCAGGGCGGGGAATACCCTCTCCTTGAGTAATGGGGCGATAGTGACGTCTGGGGCAGCGGGATCGACCCAGGCTAGCTCTGCAATCTCCTTGTCAGGGTGGGCGACGGAAATCTCTTCTTCACAGACATAGACGTGAGCGTGGATCGTCTGAGGTGCGTCATTGGCCGCAGGCGAGACATAGGTGGCTAGGCGGCGCAACTTCGACATATCAACCGCGGCGCGAACAGCCTCGTGGGCGATGAGCTGGGCGGCGCGAGCTGGATTAATGGTCTCATCGATGGAGCCAAATGGCAGGACGAATTCTGGAGTATCGGTGGCGCGGATGACAAGAACGCGGCCATGGTTATCGCGCAGGATTACAGCGACTATCTCAGCAATGCCTGCAGGAGATGACGAAGAATTGGCAGTCTCAGACATGCCTCCATAGTAGGTCTGCGGAGGCGCGGCAGGCGGTGAAAGATAAGAGGGGGCACCCGAAAACTGTCAGTAGTGTAACGGCTTGGACACAGTCCCACACGTTAGAAAACGGCTACCCCAGTGCGCGTGTCATTATGGGGGAAGTCTTATAGACCAATACGAGAAGAAGTGAAAAGAGGAATTGCTCAATGAGAAAAATTCCGCACCTTAAGAAAGTCATTGTGGGCTCGGCTTTCGCAGGTGCGTTCTTCCTGGGTAACCCAATGGCGGGTGCTCAGGAGCTCCCCACCATCCCGGAGATTGATTCAGCAGGTTTTGTCGACCAGGTACGCACGGATCTGCAGTCCGTAGGTATTGAGACCAAGCCCGTGGACAAAGAGCTGACCGACGCCCTCGATACCGCCGTCAACGGTGCTGCTGCAGCGGCATCGAAGGATGTGAATCAGGCAGTCGAGGGAGCCGTGAACTCGCCTGAGGCGCAGCGCCTCGCGGAGCAGGCAAACCTGAAGACGCAACTGCCGGCCCCGTCCGAGCAGCAGGATTATGCCGGCGCTGATGCCATCACGGGTGAACCGCTGACGAACCCGACTCCTATCGGACTGTTGGAGGAGGCCACGCAGCCGGAATTTGTACCCCAGGGCACGGATCCGAATTATGTGTGGAAGAACGACCTGTTCTCCAAGATTGCTGCTGGTAAACCGCACGCGGAGTACGTTCTGCACCGAGTCCCTGGTTCTTTCTACGATGCTCCCCAGATCCCCGAGGAATCCAACGTTGCGATGACCGAAGGGAAGTCTCTGTACGGCCCGGGTACCCCGCTGTACATCCGTGAGGACACCATGTGCACGCTGACGGCAGCCGGCACTGATGCCGAAGGCCGCAAGGTCGGTATTACTGCTGGCCACTGTGGAAATGTCGGCGATCCGGTGTCTTCTGCGGATTCCTGGCAGGTAGGCCCCACCGGCACCGTGGTGGCGAAGAACGCGAACCTGGACTATTCGCTCATCGAGTTCGGCTCCCAGGCTGAGGTAACCCGCAGCTACAACGGTGTGAGCGCGCAGGCGATCGGTGGTACCACGCAGCCGGGCGATATTACCTGCAAGAGCGGTGTAGCTACTGGCCGCACCTGTGGCATGACTTTCCAGCACACTGAGCGCATCACGATTAACCAGGTGTGCGCGATGGTCGGGGACTCCGGCGCTCCGGTCTTCCGCGACGGCCGTATCGTCGGCTCGGTATCCCGTGGACTGGTCCCGGGTCTGCCGTCCTGCCGCACCCCGTGGCAGGGTGCGCTGCACAACCCGACGGTCGTGGCTAATACCGATGCCATCATCGCGGATCTCAACCGCCGCGAGGGCCCAGGTTCTGGATTCGTGCTTCCGGAGAACTAGAAGTACGTTTCGATCAAATAGGGCCCCAGATCTTTAAAGATCTGGGGCCCTATTTGATCGAAGTGACCTGTACGCAGCACGGTTCGCTGGCGTGCGACGTTGGGGCGCCGCGCAGAAGCTAGGACAAGGCGCTGAGGGTGGCGTCGTGAAGCTTGCCGTTGGAAGCAAGTGCTGAGCCGCCGTGGGGGCCGTCTTCGCCGCGGACGTTGGTGAAGCGGCCACCGGCCTCAGTCACAAGAAGCGCTGGGGCTGCTAGGTCCCAGAGGGAGACCTCGGGCTCGGCAGCGATGTCGACGGCACCTTCGGCCACCAGACAGTAATTCCAGAAGTCGCCGTAGCCGCGCAGGCGCCAGACCTTGTCCGTGAATGAGATGAAAGCGTCGCGGTTCGGCCGCCACCCAGACAAGGAGCTCATGGCCAGAGAAGCATCTTCCAGTTTGGAGACCTCGGAAACGCGCAGGCGTTTCGGCTCCCCGCCGAAGACTCGGTAGGCGCCGCCACCTTTGGCCGCGTACCAGCGGCGGCGCAGGGCAGGGGCGGAGACGACGGAGACGACCGGCTCGCCGTCTTCCAATAGCGCGATCAGGGTGGCCCAGACGGGAACGCCGCGCACGAAATTCTTCGTGCCGTCGATAGGATCGATTACCCACTGGCGGCCCTCGAAGCAGGCCTCGCCGCCGAATTCCTCCCCTAGCACTTCATCGCGTGGGCGCGAGCGCTTCAGAGCCTCGCGGATTGCCTTTTCGCAGGCCAGATCCGCATCGGAGACCGGCGTCATGTCCGGCTTTTCCTTGACGGACAGGTCTGCAGCCTCAAAACGGTGCATCGTAATGGCGTCCGCATGGCCTGCCATCTCCAAGGCCAAGCCGAGGTCTTCTTTGAATTTACCCACGGAGCCATTCCTCCATCTGATCAACTACCTGTTTATTACCCGCGATACACCATTCCACACCGCCGGCTTTAACCTTGCGCGCCGCGCCGCCCGCGGCCAGCACCAGCGCCTGGCCGGGGAACCAATCCCAGTCCTTGACGGAGTGCTGCATCCACGCTCCCCACGTGCCATCCGCCACGCAGGAGAGATCCACGGAGCCCGCACCCAACATGCGCACGGTGGCGAAGTGCGGGGCTACTTTTTCCCAGGCGGACGCGATTGCGGGATCCGTCATGGAGGTGGGATGCAGGTACGTCGACAAGCACAGCTTGTCGGCGGGGCTGTCGGTGAGCTTGGTGACGTCCTTGCCGTCCAAGCTGGTGGGGAAGTCACGGCCGCCGAACCAGGTATAACCCATAGCGGGGCGGTGGACGGCGCCGAGGATGACCCCTTCAGCGTCGATAAGCGCGAGTGCAGAGCACCAATAGTCGGAGCCTGAGGCGAAGTTGTAGGTGCCGTCGACAGGGTCGATGCCCCAGGTCCGGCCGGACTTCGACTCGCGGTTCGCACCCTCTTCGCCCACGATGCCGTCCTCGCCGCGCAGGGCTTCGAGTACACCGGCGACGAAACGCTCGGCGGCGAAGTCGGCGTCGGTGACGACATCGGAGACGGAGGTCTTTTGTTCTATGTCTACTCCCTGCTCGCGCAGGCGCCAGGCCAGGCGGCCTGCGTTATAAACAAGCGCTTGGGCAAGGTGGGCGTCAGTATCGTCCGCGTGGGCGACGATGAAGGTCTTGATGATGGCATCGATCATCTCGGTGAGGCTTGGCTGGTCACTCATGCCGCCTATTGTCGCGCTAAACGCGGCCGATGGCTAATCAGGGAGAAAGAATAAGTAGAGTAGGGGGCTATGCGTCCGGAACAAACAGCACGACTTGAGGAACTCAGCGCCACCTTGACCTCCATTGAAAAGGTGATGGACCCGGAGGCGGTGTCCGAGCGCGTGCGCGAACTCGAGGCCCAGGCGGGGGACCCGTCGCTGTGGGATGACCCTGATCATGCGCAGAAGGTGACCTCGGAGCTGTCGGCGCAGCAGGCAAAGCTACGCAAACTGAATTCCCTGCGCGGGCGCATTGAGGATCTACCCGTGATGTCTGAGCTGGCGGAGGAGGAAGGCGACGAGGCCTCCCAGGAGCTCGTGGATACAGAGCTGGAAGAGCTCGGCGCGGCCATCGAGGCACTCGAGGTGACCACCATGTTGTCCGGTGAGTACGACGAGCGTGAGGCGGTGATCCACATACGCTCCGGAGCCGGTGGCGTGGATGCTGCGGACTGGGCGGAGATGCTCATGCGCATGTATACGCGCTGGGCGGAGAAAAACGGCCACAAGGTGGATGTTTATGACATTTCCTATGCCGAAGAAGCCGGTATTAAGTCTGCTACCTTCGTGGTGCATGGCGAATACATGTATGGCCAGCTTTCCGTAGAGCAGGGCGCGCACCGCTTGGTGCGTATTTCTCCTTTTGATAACCAAGCCCGCCGCCAAACCTCGTTCGCGGAGGTGGAGGTGCTGCCGGTGGTGGAGCAAACCGACTCCATCGAGGTGCCGGATTCGGACGTGCGGGTGGATGTCTACCGCTCCTCGGGCCCGGGTGGTCAGTCGGTCAACACAACGGATTCGGCGGTGCGCATGACGCACATCCCGACTGGCATCGTGGTGACCTGTCAGAACGAAAAGTCCCAGATCCAGAACAAGGCTTCGGCTATGCGCGTGCTGCAGGCGAAGCTGCTGGAGCGCAAACGCCAGGAGGAGCGCGCGGAGCTCGATGCACTGGGCGCGGGTGGCAATGCCTCCTGGGGTAATCAGATGCGTTCCTATGTGCTGCATCCCTACCAGATGGTCAAGGATCTGCGCACGAATTACGAGGTGGGAGACCCTTCCAAGGTCTTGGACGGGGATATCGATGGTTTCTTGGAATCTGGTATTCGGTGGCGCATGGCGCAGCAGGAGTCCTAGGCCCGAGTAATAATTGTTGCTAATGTGGCTTAAGTGATCACTTTCGAGAATGTGTCCAAGGTCTATCCGACCTCCACTAGGCCCGCGCTGGACAACGTGTCCTTTGAGATAAAAGACGGCGAATTCGTCTTTCTCATCGGCCCGTCCGGTTCTGGCAAGTCGACCTTCCTCCAGCTCATGGTCCGCGAGACAAATGTGAGCTCGGGAGATATCTACTTTGGGGACTTCCACGTCAACGCGTTGAAGGGGCGCGAGGTCAATAGGCTGCGTCAGTCCATCGGCTACGTCTTCCAAGACTTCCGCCTTCTGCCCAAGCTCAATGTCTACGACAATGTCGCCTTTGCCCTCGAGGTCATCGGCAAACGCAAGGCGCGGATTGCCAAGCAAGTCCCCGAGGTCCTCGACATGGTCGGCCTGGGTGCCAAGCAGCACCGCATGCCGCATGAACTCTCCGGCGGTGAGCAGCAGCGCGTGGCGATTGCGCGGGCCTTTGTTAACCGTCCCAAGTTGCTGCTTGCCGACGAGCCCACGGGCAACCTTGATCCCTCCACGGCTGCGGAGATCATGGCCTTGCTCACCAAGATCAACCGCCGCGGAACCACCGTGGTGATGTCGACGCACAATGCGCGCGCAGTTAACGAGGCCCGCCAGCGCGTCATTGAGCTGCACAACGGCACGCTGGTGCGCGATGAGAAGAACGCGATGTACGGGGAGGCGGTCTAGGTGAATCTGGGCTTTGTATTCAGGGAAGCTTTTAAAGGGCTAGGGCGTAACATCACCATGACTATCGCCATGGTGATCACCACGGCCATTTCGGTGGCGCTTGTGGTGGCTGGTGTGCTGGTTACCCAGATGACCAACGAAACCAAAAACATCTACCTCGAACGCGTCGAGGTCATGGTCCAGCTCAACGAGGATATTTCTGCCAACGATCCGCAGTGCAAGGACTCCGCCTGCGCCGGGCTGAAGAAGAAGCTAGAGGCGGATGAAGATATCGAGTCCGTCAGCTACCGCAACCGTGAGGATTCCTACGAGCGCTTTGTGGAACTGTTCAAGGAAACTGATCCAGTCATGGTTGAGGAAACCTCCCCGGATGCGCTGCCGGCGGCCTTCCATGTGCGGCTGAAGGATCCGACGGATACCGCGCCAATCGACGCCATCGCGCCCGACCCTGCCGTTAGCGACATCATCGACCAACAAGAGGAGGTCCGCAGCGCCGCAGGCAACCTCGACGCCATCCGGAATGCCACCTTCGTCTTAGCTGCTGTCATGGCGCTGGCCGCCATCATGCTGATCGCGAACATGGTGCAGATCGCCGCCTATCAGCGCCAGCGAGAGACCGCGATTATGCGCATCGTCGGTGCTTCGCGGTGGGTAACCCACGCCCCCTTCATCATGGAGGCGGTCCTCGGCGCCGTCGGTGGTGTCGTTCTCGCCGGGATAGGCGTCATCGTAGGAAAGAACACGGTGATCGATCCCGCGCTGAAGGACCTGTACCACAACCAGCTTCTGGCCCCGGTGACCGCAGGCGACGTGTGGACGGCTCTGCCTATCGTGGGGCTTGTGGCAATCCTGTGCGCTGCACTGACCGCGCAGGTGACCATGCGCGCCTACGTGCGGACATAGGCCAACAGGCCTGTTGTGGATTGTGCCTGGCAGTAGCGTAATATAGTTCGAACTATGGCGAAGAAGGCAAAGAAGAAAAAGGCGGCCGTCGACAATAACTCGACCTTGGCCACCAACCGACGTGCCCGCCACGACTACACCATCCTCGACACCCTGGAATGCGGCATGGTGCTCGTGGGCACCGAAATTAAGTCGATGCGCGAAGGCAAAATCTCCTTGGCAGATGCCTTCGCCACCATTGACGACGGCGAGGTCTATATCCGCAACCTCCACATCCCGGAGTATTCCCAAGGCTCGTGGACGAATCACTCGCCCAAGCGCACACGCAAGCTGCTGTTGCACCGCAGGGAGATTGACAAGCTCATGGGCCAGGTGCGCGACGGCAATAAGACGCTGATCCCGCTCAAGGTGTATCTGAAGGACGGCCGCGCCAAGTGCGAGCTCGGTTTGGCCAAGGGTAAGCAGGACTACGACAAGCGCGAAGCAATCAAGCGCCGCGATCAGGACCGCGACATCACTCGCGAGCTGGGCCGCCGCGTAAAGGGGATTAACGCCTAACCTGGAAGCCATGATTTATACGGCTAAGGTTCATGATGTTATTCGGGAAGATGAGCAGCCGCGTGGGGTAGCGGTGCTCGTCGATAAGCTCTGGCCCCGTGGCGTGGCCAAGGAGCGTCTGTCCTATGACCACTGGTTCAAAAATGTCGCGCCCAGTCCGGAATTGCGGAAGTGGTGGGGGCACGATGCTGATGCCTTCGAGGAGTTTGCCCGGCGCTACCGCGCGGAGCTCGACGAGAACGACTGTGAGGAGTTGGCGCGCTTGCGCCAACTAGCGGAGGATGGTGACGTCACCCTTCTCTTCGCCGCCAAGGACCGCGAGGTCAACCACGCCACTGTTTTGAAGGCGTGGTTAGAGGAGAGTTAAGCGAAAAGACTCCACACGGTTGCTCCCACGGCGATGAGACCCGTGATGACGACGAAGACGTTGCTGGGGCGGCCACGGAATTGCTTCAGAGCGTCGATGCGGTGGATGGCATACATCGGCAGCAGGTAGAGAATCGAAGCGATGAAGGGGCCGCCGATGGCCTCGATGAGACCCAGAATTGAAGGGTCGATGATGGCCACGATCCACGCACAGACAAAGATGATGCCGTGCATGATGGAGTTGAGCTGCTTTTCCGAGAGCTTCTCGGTGGCGCGCGGCGCGGCGCTGCGCAGCAGGAAATTGCCGCCCTCGGTAGCTCCCAGCACGTGGCCGAAGTAGGAGGAGATAATCGCAATCATCGCGATGATCGGGGAGAGGAAAGCCAAGACCGGGACACCGGTGACGTTGGCCAGGTAAGACAGGACCGGCAGGTTTTGCTCGCGGGCCTCGGCGAGACCGTCCGCACCAAGCGTGAGGGTACAGGACCACACGAAGAACATGGTGAATACGGTGAGCAGAATTGCGGTCAGGGCCAGTGCTCGCGAGGCGTTCTCCGAGCTCTTCTCGCGGCCGTGTGCGGCGACCATGGCCAAGGAGAACTGGGAAATCGCGGGGGAGTGGTTAAAGGAGAAGACCAGCACGGGGATGATGAGGGCGACAGCACCGACGACGCGCCAATCATTGTTGCCCACCTCCATGAAGGAGGCGATATCCCAGCGCGGGATAAGGTAGATGGACAGTGCGCCAAGGCAGAAGATCAGCGGGTAGACCAAGAACTGCGTTACGGCCAGCACCATGCGTTGACCGAAGGCGAAGACGATGGTCATGATGCCCACGAGGAGGAAAGCCAACAGCGGGCGTGAAATCGTGGGTCCATTTAATTGGTTGACGATGAAGCTGTTGACCGTATTGGTGATCGAAACGCCATAAATGAGGACGATGGGGAAGATGGCGCAGAAATAAATCACCGAAATGATAAAACCTGCGCTCTTGCCGAAATAGTCCGTGACCACTGCGGTGATGTCCTCGCCCTGGCGTGGTGACGCACAAATCATGCGGGCCAGACCGCGGTGGGAGAAGTATGTCATCGGCCCAATCAGAATCGTGGCCGCGAGGAGGGGCCAGAAGCCGAAACTGCCCGCGTTGATGGGGAGGAAAAGAATGCCGGCGCCTACGGCGGTGCCGAAGAGCGAGATGGCCCACTCGGTGTTGCTTGCTGGGCTTTTAGCGTCTTCCGGGGAACTGGTGGTTTCGGTATGTGTGCTCACTTTGCAGCCTTTAACAAAGTAGGAGTATCGGACTCACACACCTTAACAGCGTTTAAGTTGATGCTAATCACAAGGGGGTGCTTATGAAAGCTATGCCTCATGTGGCCTGGGGTGAAGCTTGCGGGAATAGGGGCAGGTGCAGTAGCGTTGAACAGACCGTAGGGCGCATAAAGATGCGTTCTGCGCAGCTTTCACAGCAATGTGTAAATGAGGGGTCGACTTGGTTTCGACTTCGTACATTGAGCCAGGGGAAGCGTGCCGGTGCAGGCTAGAGACCACCGTTAAGCGTCGTAGCAACCAATAAACGCAGAGAAGAACTCTCAGCGTGACTACGCCCTCGCTGCCTAATTCCAGCGACGCGTGTCTGTCAGCCTAGGTTTGGTTCCTGACCTAGATCCTGGCATCGACTAGGGAACTTGCCTGACCGGTTTGTTGTTCGGCCGGTTGGGGACTTCTAGAGCAACTGGGCCCATCATCCGGAGCGAGTTTGCCCGAGCCGGAGGGCCGAGTAGAGATCCTGTGCAGACTGCGCACGGAGAAGCCCTGGCGAGGTGACGAAGGACCCGGGTTCAATTCCCGGCGGCTCCACTGAATAGAGAAACCCGCTGGTCATAAAGGCCAGCGGGTTTCTTGTGTGAAGGGGGCGGATTAGTCGATCGGGTAACCGGTGACCGGGCCCTCAGTGTTTGGCTGCCAGCCCAGCGCAGGGGCGACATGGGTGGCGAAGTTTTCAAGAATCTTCACGTTGACGTCCACACCCATGCCAGTCGGGATGGTGATCAGTAGGGTGTCGGCGGACATGACGGCCGGGTCAGCCTTGAGCTGTTCGATGAGCTTGTCAGGCTCCGCGGCATAGGTGCGGCCGAAGGTGGAAGCGCCGACGTCGGGCAGCATGCCCACTTGGTCGGAGCCTGAGGCCTGCATACCGAACCGCTGCATATCGGCGCCGTCCACAATGGGGAAGATGGAGCGGGAGACGGACACGCGTGGGGTCCAGTCGTGGCCTGCTTCCTTCCATGCGGCGCGGTAGCGGCTGATTTGGTCCGCCTGGATCTCACCCAAGGTCGCGGCGGTGGTCTCGGAAACCAAGGTGGAAGACATTAGGTTTAGTCCGTCCCTGGCGGTCTGCTCTGCCGAAGTGTGAGTGCCGGAGCCGTAGAAGATGTGTTTGCGCAGTTCGGGTGCCGTGGGGAAGACCGGGAGGGCGGAGCCGGGCTGGAACATATTCGGGTACTGGCGGTCCAGGGGTGCGGCGGTGGCAAATCCGTTGCCGTCCACCGCGGCCATGAGCGCCTCGAGGTGGGCCCGCGCCACGTCCGCGCCGTTGGGGGCCTCGCCCTTGTAGCCGAAAGCTTCCCAACCGCGCTCGGCAACCTCCGGGGCACCGCGCGAGACACCTAAGGCCACGCGGCCGCCGGAGAGCTGGTAAAGGGATGCGGCCTCTTCGGCGAGGTAGAGCGGGTTTTCGTAGCGCATGTCAATCACGCCGGTGCCCACCTCGATGTTCTTGGTGGTGGCGGCGACTGCGCCGAGCAGCGGCATTGGGGCTGAGGCTTGCGGTACGAAGTGGTGGACGCGGAAAGACGCGTTGTTCACACCGATCTCATCTGCAGCCTGGGCGATTTCCAGGTGAATCTTCGCGACTTTTTCCGCGGACGGGCCGCGCTGGTGTCCGAATGTGTAGTGGCCAAAGCTTAAGAATCCGAATGCTTTCATTGGTCAAACACTCCTATTGGTGATGTGTCAACAACGAGGGTAGCGTGCCATCCGCAGATTGTCACGACCTAAGGTTGGTCCACCAAAACCCCAGTTAGAAAGCGTTCTATCTGGGGCCTCTTCGTGTGCGAAGCCGCCGGGAATTGAACCTGGGTCCCAGATGCTCGTCGGTATCCATGCGGCCTGCTTTAGGATGGTCGCATGAATAACGAGCTTCTCCGCATCACAGTCGTCTTGTTTGAGGGCTTTGAGCTTCTCGACGTCTTCGGGCCCGTCCAACTGCTTCAGGCCGTCCCCGAGGTCACGGTTGCCTTTGCGGGGCCGGATGGTGAGCCAGTTGCTAGCTCACAGGGCGTGGAAGTGGTGCCGACGATTTCTTATGGGCAGATTGAGCCGGCCGACGTTCTCCTCGTCCCGGGCGGGAAGGGGACCAGGAAGCTCGTGGAAGACGTTTCTTTTCTGGCGTGGCTTCGTGGGGTGGGTGCACAAGCACCGTGGGTTGCCTCCGTGTGCACGGGTTCTGCGGTCTTGGCGGCAGCGGGGCTTTTGGAGGGTTACGCCGCGACGAGCAACAAGCGTGCGTTTGCGTGGGCGAGCTCCTTCGGGGAGTCCGTGACTTGGAAGCCCAAGGCGCGGTGGGTGCAGGACCGTAATCGGTGGACTTCCTCAGGCGTGGCGGCGGGGATGGATATGACGGTCGCGCTCATTGCGGAGCTCATTTCGGAGGCGGCTGCCGTCGATGCCGCCAACTTTGCGGAATATGAGCCACACCGCGACAGCGGGTGGGATCCTTTCGCGCGGATAAACGGGCTGGTGCCCTCGAGCGGCGGCGAAGCCGAGCGGAGGCTGTGACGTTCGGGCAATCTGACGACGCTCACGGTAGATAAGGTGCTAAAAACGGTCGATTTTGGGGCACTATTTGCAGTGAGTGTAGCGATGGATGAAAAGCACTCTTGATGAGAAGGCGGTCGGAACTTCGTCGTCAGCAGAAACGTTCATGTTCTAGTGACTGATCGAATCTTGCGTGGTGAACTATGGCGATGAATTTGCCTATCGACTTAAGGCCGCTTCGTGTAGAGGATGCAACCGAGATGGCTACCGTGCTTTCTGGCCGTGCCCTATACACGTTTACAGGTGGTGAGCCGCCTTCTTCTGATGAGCTTGCGCGACGGTACGCGGTCCAAACCCGAGGCGGCTCGAGCGACGGTACCGAAGAATGGATCAATCTCATCGTCACCCTCGGTTCGAGTAAGCAGCCGATAGGCTACGTCCAAGCGACTGTGCCCCGCAGCGGTGATGCGACGGAGATCGCATGGGTGATTGGGAAACAGTGGCAAGGGCACGGATACGCCAAGGAAGCTGTGAAACTGCTTAGCGCTTATCTTGCGGAGCGAGGCATTACGCATCTCATCGCTCATATCCATCCCGAGCACCTAGCCTCACAGCATGTCGCTGCCTATGCAGGGATGAGCCCCACGGCACAGGTCGTTGACGGCGAAGTCCGTTGGGAGCGCAGATAGTCTCCAACAAAATCGTGAAAAGCGAGCATCATTGCCAAGTCAGGGCTAATGGACACCTCTCAGTGTCGTTCACGGTAGATAAGGGGCTAAAAACGGTCGATTTTGGGGCGCTATTTGCAGTGAGCGTAATCGGAATCCCGTGAGGGGTGTAGGGGTGCGGGACGAAAGCGGGGTAGGGCTGTCCGAACAAAATGTGACCCAGGACAAAAGAATTTGTTACCCAAGTTACAGTCACGTGGTAGCCTTTCTCCAACAGTGTGACGTGGAACACTGGGACTGACCCCTACGACAGGAGTACCCATGAACAGCCCATCCAATGCAGCGCCACAAGGCGGCGCTGGTACCACGGAGAAGTCGAAAGAAAATCCCGCCAAGGCTGAGCAAAAATCGAGTCAACAGTCCAGTGGGGGAATGCTGGATAAGTTCCTCAATGGTGTCGAGTACATCGGCAACAAGCTGCCGGAGCCCTTCACCATCTTCCTGATTCTTTTCCTGATCACAGGCGTTCTCTCCACCATCATGGCGAAGATGGGCGTCGAGATTAAGATTCCCGGATCGGATGAGATCCAGCCGGTCAAAGGCCTGTTCACCGGTGAGGGGCTCACGTGGTTCACCACCACAATGGGTGAGAACTACATCAACTTCCCGCCGCTGGTGACAGTGCTGCCCATCATGCTGGCAGTTGGCGTGGCGGAGCGCTCCGGAATGCTCTCGGCGTTGATTCGCAAGCTCTTCGGTTCCGCGAAGCCGTGGCTGCTTCCGTACGCCGTCGGCGTTATCGGCGTGACCGCCTCTGTCATGGCGGATGCCGCCTTCGTCATCGTCCCGCCGCTGGCCGCCATGGTCTTCAAGGCTGCGGACCGTCATCCGGTGGCGGGTCTGATCGGCGGCTTCGCCGCCGTGGGTGCTGGTTATTCGACTGCCTTGGTGCCAACTTCCCTGGATGCGCTCTTTGCCGGTATTACGACCGCGGTCATGGAGACCCTGCCGAATACTGAGTTCGCTCCGGTTAACGCCATGTCGAATTACTACTTCAACGTGGCTTCTTCCATCGTGCTCGGTGTGCTGGCCGGCTTCATCATCGACAAGGTGATCGAGCCGCGCATGTGGCAGCAGGAAGTTCCCACCGAGGAAGATATCGATCCTGAGGATGCCGCCGAGCGCGGTGACCGCGACGAGAACGGCGAGGAACTCACCGCTGAGCTGCGCCCGGCCGAATCCAAGGGCCTCATCTGGTCCGGTGTGGCCACGGTCATCCTCACCGCCATCATTCTCTTCGCAGTTCTTCTGCCGGAATCGCCGTGGCGCAATGAAGAGGGCGGCTTCTTGCCCAAGTCCCCGCTGCTGAATTCCATCGTCTTCATCGTCTTCGCCTACTTCTTGGTCCTCGGCGTGGTCTACGGCAAGGTTGTCGGCACGGTCAAGGGAATCACCGATGTTGTGAACATGATGATCGGCGCGCTCAAGGACATGATGAGTTTCCTCATCTTGGCCTTCATCCTGGGCCAGTTCGTGGCGCTCTTCGCCTGGACCGGTATCGGCACCTTCACCGCGGTGAAGGGCGCGGCCTTCCTTGAATCCATCGGGCTTACCGGCTTCCCAGCTATTTTCGCCTTCATCGCGCTGGCGTCCTGCCTGAACCTGCTGATTATTTCCGGATCCTCGATGTGGACGCTCATGGCCGCGGTCTTCGTGCCCATGTTTGCCCTGCTGGGCTATGAGCCGGCGTTTATTCAGGGCGCATTCCGCGTTGGTGATTCCGCAACCCAGATCATCACCCCGCTGAACCCGTACATGATTGTCATGCTGGGTTTCCTCCAGCGCTATGAACGCGAGGCAGGCCTAGGAACGCTGATGTCGCGCCTCGTTCCCTTCGTTATTCCGTTCTTCACCGCCTGGGCAATCCTGCTGGCCATCTGGTTCTACGTAGATCTTCCGTTGGGACCGGGCAACAACGTCATGATTGGTTAAGCGCATGAATCAACGCAACAATCCATCGACAGCGTATTTGGAAGCGATGGAGGAGGGGGTCGCCAAGCGCGTGGCGTCTGCAGCACCACCGGAAAAACAGGGTGAGGACTACCCGGGCCAGGCGAAGCTCTGGGAAGCGGCGGCCGCGCGGGCTGAGGCCTTGCGGGAGAAGGCCGCGCACATCGTCGCGGACCTGCACGCTCACCCTGAAACGGCCTTCGAAGAACATCGTTCCATGGCGGTGCTCGCGGACATCGTTGAAGAGCATGGCTTCTCCACGTGCCGCGGGGTCTACGGCGTGGAGACCACGTTCGAAGCTTCCTGGCAGAGTGCAGATTTCGACCCTGAACGGCATCCCACTGTGGCCATCCTGGCGGAATACGATGCCCTGCCTCAGATTGGGCACGCGTGCGGGCATAACGTCATCGCCGCAGCGGGCGTTACTGGATTCTTGGCGGCTACTGCCGTGCTGGACGCCGCCCCTCCTATGTCCGGTCGCATCCTCCTCCAGGGGACCCCAGCGGAGGAGGGGCATTCCGGCAAGGAATACATGATCCGCGGCGGCAGCCTCGAAGGGGTCGATGCCGCGGTGATGATCCATGGCTTTGGCTATGACATCGGTGCGCATGCCTGGGTGGGCCGCCGCATTCTGCGCGTTCGTTTTCGCGGCGTAGCCGCTCATGCCAGCTCCCAGCCTTTCATGGGGCGCAACGCCCTTGACGCTGCGAGCCTGGCCTACCAGGGGATTGGGCTTATGCGCCAGCAAATGCCGCCATCGGATCGCGTGCACGCCATCATGAGTGGTGGCGATCGCCCTTCGATCATTCCGAGCGAGGCGGAAATGACCATTTACGTGCGCTCGTTAGGAACGCGCACACTCATGGATCTGTCCGCCAGGGTGGAAGACATCGTCCGGGGCGCGGCACTCATGGCAGGTATCGAGGTGGAAGTCGACTGGGATGAGCACCCGATGACCCTGCCCGTGCGCAATAATGCGGCGCTGGTGGATCGGTGGTCGGCCACGCAGGCGCGCCGCGGACGCACCGCGCTGCCCGCTGGGACGGTGCCGGATACAGTGGCCGCCTCGACTGACTTTGGCAATGTCTCTCATCTCGTGCCCGGCCTGCATCCAATGGTGAAGGTATCGCCAACTGACGTGGCCCTGCACACGGAGGACTTTGCGCGCTGGGCTGCCACGCCGCAGGCGGTAGATGCGGCCGTTGATTCGGCGGCGGGTTTGGCACAGGTTGCCCTCGATTTCTTGGCGGATCCGAATTTCCGCCACGCGGCGCGGGAGGATTTTGATAGGGAAGGGCCAGTGTCGGTGAGTGATCTCATCGCGAAGAAGGGGGAAGGCTAAGCGTAAACATTTTTTTCTAAAAGGCATGTCACGGGCTATCGTGCGGAGGTCTGCTACCCCCGTCATGAATTAGGAAACATGAGTGTTCTTGAAGGGTAAGCCTTACTTGAGTTAGGTTAGGCGCTGTCCTTATTTGCCAACTGTGGTTAGCCACACCTAATATGCAAGGAAGCTATGTTTAACCTTTCTCGCCGTGCCTCGCGCACGACCGCCGCCAAAGTTGCCGCAACTCTCTCGGTTGCAGCGCTTGCTCTCACCGGCTGCTCTTCCAGCCAGTCTGAGGAGACCGCTGAGCCGACCGAATCCGCGGCGGCAGGCGCCTCCACCATCACCCTGGAGGATAACTTCGGCTCGAAGGAAGTCACCCTCCCGGTGGAGAACCCCGCGGTGACGGATAACCGCGCCTTCTCTATCCTGGCGCAGTGGGATATTGACCTTGCTGCTGCACCGCTGAGGCTGGTACCGAAGTCGCTGCGAGACACCTACAACAAGGACACGGTCGAGGTTGATCTGGGCTCCCACAAGGAGCCGGACCTTGAAGGTCTGGTAGCTGCAGAGCCGGACGTCGTGTGGAACGGCCAGCGCTTCGAACAGCACCAAGAGGACATTGAGAAGCTGCTCGAGGATGTCCCGGTGCTTGACTTCGAGCCGCGCGATGACGAAGACTTTTTCGACGAACTCAAGCGCCACACTGAGGCCCTGGGCCAGGTTTTCGGCCACGAAGAGGATGCTGCGAAGCTCATCGAGGATTTCGACGCCGCTGCTGAGCGCGCTAAGAAGGCCTACAACCCAGAGCAGAAGGTCATGGCTGTGAACACCTCCGGCGGTGAAATCGGCTACATCGCTCCCGGTATCGGGCGCGTGTATGGCCCGGTCTTTGAGCTGCTTGGCCTGACCCCGGCCCTGGAGGTCTCCAACGCCTCCGATGACCACGAGGGTGACGATATCTCCGTTGAGGCCATTGCCGAATCCAACCCGGATTGGATCCTCGTCATGGACCGTGATTCCGCTATCTCCAAGGAAGGCCAGGATGTCACGCCGGGCGAGAAGCTGGTCAAGGACAACGCGGCGCTCAAGAACGTTACCGCTGTGAAGGAAGGCAACCTTTACGTGGCGCCGAATGACACCTACATTGATGAGTCCATCATTACCTACACCGAGATCTTGAACGCGCTTGCCGACGCCTTCGAGAAGGCCAACGCCTAAACAACTCTCTCGGCAGCCAAGGAGGAGACTAAACCGTGACGGTGAAGAGCAGCGCTGCGGCAGAGCACTCAGCTGTCAGCCCGCGTAACTCCCGCGGACCTGTGCTGACCTGGAAGCTAGGCCTCGGCGTGCTCGGCGTCATCGCGCTGCTCCTCCTTTCCCTCATGGTGGGGGAGTACAGCATCCTCGATAATGAGGACGGCTGGTCCATGTTCTTCACCACCCGCATACCGCGAACCGTGGCGCTCGTCTTGGCGGGCGCTGCGATGGCGATGAGCGGTTTGGTCATGCAGCTGCTGACCCAAAACCGTTTCGTGGAACCCACGACGACGGGAACCACCGAGTGGGCCGGATTGGGCCTGCTCTTTTCGCTTATCCTTTTCCCGCACTCATCCGTGCTGGTGAAAATGGTCATTTCGGTTTCCTTCGCGTTTGTGGGAACCATGGTCTTCTTCGCTTTCCTTCGCCGCGTGGCGCTGCGCTCCTCACTCATCGTGCCGATCATCGGCATCATGCTGGGCGCTGTCGTTAGTGCCGTATCCTCCTATGTGGCGCTCGCCACGGATACCTTGCAGCAGCTCGGAATCTGGTTCATGGGATCCTTTACCTCTGTCTATGAGGGGCAATACGAGGTCCTGTGGATCGTCCTGCTGGTTCTGATGGCGGTGTATTTCTACGCTGACAAGCTCACCGTCGCTGGGCTGGGTGAGGATATCGCCACCAATATTGGGTTGAACTACCAGCGGATGATTCTGCTGGGCACTGGGCTCATCGCGGTGGCGACGGGCGTTGTCACCGTCGTTGTCGGCGCATTGCCGTTTCTTGGCCTTATCGTGCCTAACGTAGTGAGCATGATTCGCGGCGATGACCTGCGCTCTAACCTCCCGTGGGTCTGCCTGCTCGGTATCGCCACGGTGACCTTATGCGACCTCATCGGCCGCACCATTATTTCCCCGTTTGAAATGCCCGTATCAGTCATCCTGGGCATTGTGGGTGCTATCGTGTTCGTCGTCTTGATCGTGAGGTCGACCAAGTGAGCGTACGTATCTCTATCCCAGCGACGAAGGAACCTGTGCAAACGTCACGTGCCCAGCGAAACGTGGGTAGCTTCCAGTCTGCTGCTGCGGCGCGAAAGTACTGGATCATCCTTGCAGCCTTGATCGTTGCCGGGCTGGTTTTCGCCTTCGGGCTCTTGGCCTATGACAACCCCATGGATTTTGGTACCCGCAAGTGGTGGCTGATTGCACGTCGCCGCGCTGATGCGGTGACCGCTATGGCGATCGTCGCCGTATGCCAGGCCGTGGCTACGGTGGCTTTCCATACGGTGACGAACAACCGGATCCTTACTCCCTCCATCATGGGGTTTGAATCCCTGTACGTCGCGATTAATACAGCCACGATCTTTTTCCTTGGCGCCTCCGGCCTAACTCAGGCCCGCAACATGGGAACCTTCCTTGTGCAGCTTGTGCTCATGGTGGGCCTATCCCTCGTGCTGTACTCCTGGCTGCTGACCAGCCGCCGCAACAATATGCATGCGATGCTGCTCGTGGGCATCATTATCGGTGGTGGTCTTGGTTCGTTGTCGACGTTTATGCAGCGCATGCTCACGCCCAGTGAATTCGATGTGCTGACTGCACGCCTTTTCGGTTCCGTGAATAACGCGGAGAGCGAGTACTATCCCATCGCCATACCGTTGGTTCTCGCGGTGACGATGCTGGTGTTCCTGAACTCCCGGCAGCTTAACGTGCTAGCGCTGGGACGCGATGCCGCGACGAACCTTGGTGTTAACCACAAGGTCAATGCAATCTACACGCTGATTTTGGTCTCCATTCTTATGGCAACAAGTACCGCGCTTGTAGGGCCCATGACCTTCCTTGGCTTCCTCGTGGCAACCTTGGCCTACCAGGCAGCGGAGACGTATGACCACCGTTTTTTGTTCCCAATGGCAATTGCCACGGCCTTTGCCGTTCTCACCGGCGCCTACTTCCTCATGCAGCACGTCTTCTACGCGCAGGGCGTGGTCTCCATCATTATTGAGCTAGTGGGCGGCAGCGTCTTCCTTCTGGTCATTCTGCGAAAGGGCAAGCTGTGATCAAGCTTTCCAAAGTGTCCAAGTCCTACTCCGGTGAAACCAACATCGGCCCCATTGATCTGGAGATCCCCTCCGGCGGTATCACTGCGCTGATTGGGCCGAATGGTGCGGGCAAGTCCACGATGCTGACGATGATCGGCCGGCTTCTCGACGTCGACGAGGGCACCATCGAGGTCGCCGGTTACGACGTGTCCTCCACGAAATCGCAGGACTTGGCGAAGATCCTTTCCATCCTGCGTCAGGAGAACCACTTCATTACCAAGCTGACCGTGCGCCAGCTGGTGAGCTTCGGCCGTTTCCCTTACTCGAAGGGGCGTCTGACTGCGGAAGATGAAGAGATAGTCTCGCGCTACATCGACTTCTTCCACTTGCGTGAATTGGAGAGCCGTTACCTCGACGAGCTATCCGGTGGGCAGCGCCAGCGCGCATATGTGGCGATGGTGCTCTGCCAAGAGACGGACTACGTGCTTCTCGACGAGCCCCTCAACAATCTGGACATCTCGCACTCCGTGGAGATGATGAAGCATTTGCGGAAGGCCGCCAAGGAATTTGGCCGGACGATCATCATCGTTCTCCATGACATCAACTTCGCTGCTCGCTACGCCGACTATATTTGTGCGGCCAAGGATGGACGCATCGTTTCTTTCGGCAGTCCGGAGGAGATCATGCGCGATGAGATCCTTACGCCCATCTTCGAAACACCCATCACTGTTATCGATGGCCCGGATGGGCTGTTGGCCTGTTACCACTAGCTATTAACATTCAGGTGGACTGCCCGACAGCCAGGAAACCGCCCCAGGAAGAGTGCCAAAAAGTGCATCTGCCTGGGGATTTGTTGTTTGTTGGGGGTGTGCGT